>CAMLSF010000189.1 GCA_946482615.1 uncultured Chromatiaceae bacterium
TTAACAGCAACCTTTTTGCCGCTCTGGTCTGCTACCCATCTGGCACAATTGCTGTTGGTTTAATGCCAGCCAGCCAGAGTGTGCGGCTGCCGTCTGTTGTAAACAGCACAAAGCCCAGTCTGGTAATTGCGGGTTTAAACGGTAATAGACCCATAAACCTTGTTTGCGGTCGAGCAAAATGCCATCGCGGCGCAACTGGGCCAAATGACGCGAAATTTTCGGCTGAATATCTGCAAGCGCAGCCACCAGCTCACAGACACAAAGCTCCTGTTCCTGCTGAATCAGCAATAAAGAACGCAGCCGGGTTTCATCCGACAGGGCTTTAAAAAAAGTGACAGGGTTAAGTTGCATCGCCGGACACTACATATGGAAAATCATATGCAGTAGTTTATATATGTTTTTCCGTATGTAAACTGAAACTTCAAAAATACAAAGCAGGTGACAGCGGGTTTTAAGCGCTGTCACCTGGTAAATATGGTTGATATGGATGCCTGAACTCTATCCGGACTTTCCGACAGAGGCCAAAACACAGTAGCTTTGAGAACTAAGTACTCCAGGGACCTAAAACTATACTGATGACAGAGCCTCCGGGAACATTTTCTTTGGTCTTCGAAGGGACGTTTCCGCTAAAACCCGGTCCTATCGGATTTTCATCCATACTAAAACCATAAGCAGCGCCTCCATAGAAAATGGGGTTTTGTCCTGAAGTTCTGAAATCTTCACCATTCACATCTGAGCAGTGAAGGAACTTTGCATAGTAGTGGCAGGTACTATTTGCAGCGTACCAATTGGCTGCCGTATTCCAGGCCTGTGTGGATTCACCTGCGGTCTTTTGTGCGGCAAAAACTCCGGCTGTTGCGACACCACGGCACAATGCCTCCCATATACAATCCTGTAGTAATCCGGCGTCTCCGCCCGGGCCCGCTGGTGTATATGGATTAAAGGCCTGTTCAAACACATACAAAGCACTTTCTATACCGGCAGGAGGTTGATAAAAGGTATAAGAGGCATTGCTGGAGTTGGTCAGGGTATAAGCGTTGGTCAGGATACCTGTTGATGGATTGGTTTGTTGCTGACACTGTCCGCTGTAGATGTTGTTGCCACCCAGATTGATACTCAGGTATTGATTAAGTCCAAAGAAGCTTGCCAAAGTAGAATCCCAATAGCTGGCCAGTGCATTATCCGCTGCAATACTGTCGCCCTGAATAAGCAATGCCTGCAGCAGGTCATTTGGGTCTGCTATTGCAAAAAACTCGTTTCCTGACACAGCAGGCGGATTTGGCGCGCCATTGCCTATTGAGCTTTGGTACAACAGCTGAGCAAAAGGCGAAGCCATATTGCCTTCTTTTGTTATAAAACTTGAATAGGCATTGCCAACCTGCTGGCGTGAAACTGTTGTATTCACACCATATTGCTCTGAGTTGTAACTAAACGACAGATTGAGCCCCAGCCCGTTGACAGCTGAAAGATCAGCAGCTGCATCCATACCAAATTCAAAGATATCAAAAGGACCAGGTGCTGCTATGCCCGGCGGATTGGCATAAGGATAGGCGGTATAACCAAGAGGTGAATAAACAGCGATCGGCATTGCAGGCGGTTGCGATGGCGAAACAACAAAAATCAGACGATTTGCGCCATTGGTTTGTGTTGCAACTGTAACTACAGGAATGGTTGATAACAGGTAAAACGGCAAGCCTTCGGTGATTTCTACAGTCAGGCTGCCACTGTTATCTGTCAAGCCTGCACCATAAACGCCGGTTAAGTCGTCATTGATACAGAGGTACAACTCGCCTGATGTTTGAGCCATGCTACTGAACCAATAGCCATCCCCAATAAAAAAAGGAGTGCCGGTTTCGCCGATTTTCCCTACAAGGGCTCCCATGGCCACCCCTACCATGGGAAAGGCTGTTTGATCCGTAGGAACATTGAGGCCAGGGCAGCCGTTTGCGTCGTAAAGATTTCCGCCATTGGTCTGCGGATCTGCAGTCCACTTGCCGCTGACATAGGCGACAGTATTAGTTGTTAGAGAGCCCTGAGTGATCTGGATCCCTGTGCCTTGCCAGGCGCTGGTGGCAGCGACTGAAACTACAGTAGGAGCAGCTGGGGCGGTAAAGCTACCATCTGATTGCAGGATCTGCAGATTACTGGCTCCTCCATTAATAAAGCCTGCCACCCAGGCCGCTCCGCTTGTAGGCGCTATACCTGACTGATCAGACAATGTGAGCAGAATAGTGCTGGAATCAGGGGGCACAACAGATGATTGCTTACTTAGATTTCCCAGGTTATTCATGATTTCTCCTTTCTGAGAATTTACATAACTTTGTATGGTTTCGGGTTGTATTTTGTCTGTTGATGCTAAAGTGAATGTCTGGCAACTATTTGAAAAATAAAGGGTAATGAAAAATTTATATGGGAGATTAAGAAATCATTCGGTGGCAGCTCACTACTTTCCGGTGCCTGACACTTTCTTATCTTGCCAACTCCCGTAACTAAATTAGGTTCAATTTCCTTATTTAGCAACGAGCAGGCATTCATTTTTATCGAAGAATCCAGCGCCAGGGATCAGCCACAAAACCAGTATCCTGACTTAGCCGTATTATCAAAGCTTAAGGTGTTACCCTCTAACCTCACAAAGCAGCTATTGATGGCAAAAAATGCATAGTTATTTGAGAACAGTTCTTGTTTATGGCTATACTGCGGCAACTTTCAGTGAACCCCAATGGAGTATCCGATGAAATTCTGGCAAAAATCTTTAGTGGCTGTGGCCTTAACAACCGCGACTTTGGCGCAGGCAGCAGAAGTGAATGTGTATTCTGGCCGTCAGGAAGAACTGATCAAACCTATGTTGGACCAGTTCAGTAAGGACACTGGTATCAAAGTGAATTTAATTACCGGCAAGCCGGATGAACTGATCAGCCGTATGCAAAGTGAAGGGCGCAACAGTCCGGCTGATCTGCTGATCAGTACAGACGTTGGCCGTTTATACAGGGCTGAAGTGCAGGGCTTATTACAGCCTGTAGATTCAAAAGTGCTGACGGATGCTATTCCTGCTGGTTTAAGAGATCCAAAACAGCAATGGTTTGGTTTAACTAAACGGGCCCGTCCTATTATGTATGTGCCGGGTAAAGTAAAACCAGAACAGTTAAGCACTATCGAAGATTTGGCCGACCCAAAATGGAAAGGCAAAATTTGTGTACGTTCGTCCGACAATATTTATAACCAGTCTATGGTGGCGGCTTTAATAAACCAGATAGGCGAAGAAAAAACTCAGGCCTGGGCTAATGGTTTTGTCAAAAACTTTGCTCAGCCACCAAAAGGCGGTGACCGCGACCAAATCAAAGCGGCCGCTGCTGGTGTTTGTGATATCGCCATAGCCAACACTTATTACCTGGGTGGTATGTTTGATGATGCGGGCGACAAAGCTGCTGCTGAAGCTGTGAAGGTGTTCTGGCCAAATCAGCAGGACCGTGGGGCTCATATCAATATCTCTGGTGCTGGTGTTGCTAAATATGCGCCGAACAAAGCAGAAGCGGTAAAACTGCTGGAATATATGGTGAAACCTGACAGCCAAAGCTGGTACGCTGTGACTAACCATGAATATCCGGTCGTCGCTGGCGTGAAGTGGAGCCAACGCCTTGAATCTTTTGGTCAATTTAAGGCTGAGCAGTTACAATTATCAACTTTAGGTGAACTGAATGCGAAAGCTATTCAGGTGATGGACAAAGCGGGCTGGAAGTAATTCCGCTCTGTACTTGAAGCCGCAGTTTTGTTGATCGGATAAGCGGGCGACCATAAAGGTCGCCCCTACCTTTTTTAGAAGGACATTCTTCGTTTGACCAGCCCTTTATTTAGCCGGACCACCACCTTGTTTGCTTTGCTGCTGGCCGTGCCTGTGCTGGTGGTGCTTGGCTCTTTATTGACACCTCAGCCAGAGCTTTGGGCGCATCTGCTGGATACTGTGCTGGCCGATTATGTCACTAACTCTTTGCTGTTGGCTTTGGGTGTAGGGGTGTTAAGCAGTTGCATTGGTACTTTTACGGCCTGGATAGTGGCGCGTTATCAGTTTGCCGGTCGTGCTGTGGTGCAGTGGTTATTGCTGCTGCCTATGGCTATTCCGGCTTACATCATGGCGTACAGCTATACAGGTTTGCTGGATTTTGCCGGGCCAGTGCAAAGCCAACTGAGACAGTGGTTCGGTTGGTCCTACGGCGATTATTATTTCCCTGAAATCCGTTCTTTGCCCGGCGCCATTCTGATGTTAGCACTGGTGCTTTACCCTTATGTCTATATGCTGGCGCGCACCGCCTTTCGCCAGCAATCCGGTTCTTTACTCGAAGCCAGCCGCACCTTAGGTTATACGCCGCGCCAGCATTTCTGGCACGTCGCTTTACCTGTGGCTCGCCCTGCTATTTTAACAGGGGCGGCATTGGCGATGATGGAGGCCTTAGCCGACTATGGCACAGTGCAGTATTTTGGCGTCACTACTTTTACCACTGGTATTTTCCGCACCTGGTTTGGGATGGGCAATCAGCTGGGAGCTGCGCAACTCTCGGCGTTGTTGTGTAGTTTTGTGTTGTTGCTGCTGTATCTGGAGCAATGGTCCAGACGCAAGCTGAAGTTTTATCAACAAGGGCAAAAACAGCAGGAACCAGGCCGGCAGCCAGTACAGGGCTTCGCAGGTTTTAGTTTGCTGCTGCTGTGTTTAGTGCCTGTTGTGTTTGGTTTTTTATTGCCAGCGTTGCAGTTAATGGGCTGGGCTTGGCAACGTATAGAGCAGCTGTGGTCGCCTGATTTTATTCAGTTACTGATCAATAGTTTTTCACTGGCGGCTTTAACAGCCCTGGTCACGGCCTGTCTGGCTTTATGTTTTGCTTATGCCAAACGTTTATCCGGTCATTGGTCTTTGGTGTTGCCTGTGCGCCTGGCGGCTATGGGCTACGCCTTGCCTGGCACAGTGATCGCCATAGGGGTGATGATACCGCTGGCGGCTTTGGATAATTCCATCGATTTATGGGCCGAGCAGCAGTTTGGTATCCGCACTGGTTTGTTATTGTCCGGTACTTTAGTCGCGCTGGTGCTGGCCTATACAGTGCGTTTTATGGCTGTGGCTTTACATAGTGTCGAAGCAGGTTTAATGCAAATCACACCTTCGATGGATAACGCCGCCCGTAGCTTAGGCGAAAGCCCGGTTGGGGTGCTCAAACGAGTGCATTTGCCGCTGCTTAAAGCTTCAGTACTCAGTGCTTTATTGCTGGTATTTGTGGATGTGCTTAAAGAGCTACCTGCCACTTTATTGCTGCGGCCTTTTAACTTTAATACCTTGTCGGTGCGCAGTTACGAGCTGGCCTCAGACGAGCGGTTGGCGGACGCTGCTTTGCCCGCACTGGCCATAGTACTGATAGGTTTAATTCCGGTGATCCTGCTGTCCCGTGCCTTGGACAGTTCTAACAGAGGAGCCCAGTAATGCTGGTGTTACAACAGGTTTCGATAGCTTATGGCCAGGCTACAGTGGTGAAAGATCTGAGCTTAACCTTACAACAAGGTCAGATCGGTTGTTTGTTAGGGCCATCCGGTTGCGGTAAAACCAGCTTATTACGGGCTATTGCCGGTTTTGAACCTGTGCAGACAGGCGCTGTGATGCTGGCTGATACCAGCTTGTCAAAGCCTGGTGCCATGATAAACCCGGAGCAGCGCCGCATAGGTATGGTGTTTCAGGATTTTGCGCTTTTTCCGCATCTGACCGTAGCGCAGAATATTGCCTTTGGCTTAAAGAAAAAACCAAAAGCACAGCAGCAACAGATAGTGGACGAACTGCTGGCACTGGTGGGCTTGCCAACTTTAGGCGAGCGTTATGTGCATCAACTCTCTGGTGGCCAGCAGCAGCGGGTGGCTTTAGCCCGGGCTTTAGCGCCAGAGCCACAAGTTTTGTTATTAGACGAGCCTTTTTCAGGTTTAGATGCTGATTTACGTGAAGCTTTGGCGCAGGATATCCGCGCTATTCTGAAGCAGCGTGGTATCAGTGCTTTGATGGTGACTCATGATCAGTTTGAAGCTTTTGCGATAGCCGATCAGATAGGCGTAATGCAACATGGCAAGCTGCAGCAGTGGGGTAGTGCCTACGAGTTGTACCATCAGCCCGCCAATCGTTTTGTCGCTGATTTTGTTGGGCATGGTGCTTTACTCAAAGGCGAAGTGCTGGCAGATGAGAAGGTGTACACAGCCTTGGGCGTGTTTGCCCAGACTCAATCAGATTTTGCCTCTGGTGTGGCAGTGGATTTATTGGTACGGCCGGACGATATAGTGCACGACGATCAAAGTGGTTTTACCGCCAAAGTGGTGGGTAAATCCTTCCGTGGCTCGCATATTTTGTACAGTCTGGAGTTGGAAGGGGCAGAGCAGGTGTACTGTTTAGCGCCGAGTCACCACGACCATCAGCTGCAAAGCCG
>CAMLSF010000190.1 GCA_946482615.1 uncultured Chromatiaceae bacterium
CTGCAATGCCATGACTGACTAAAAACTGACGGAATGCGGTAAAACCACTTTCAATATCAGAGAGCGCAACTACAGGCTCGCCGTCGTTATAGATGGCATTTGGCGTCTGAATATCGTCATTAATCTCTACCGTAAAACTGCTATTGTCCTTTGGGAATGGCACCGTAATGCTGTTATTGCCTGTTGCAGCAAGGGCTTGCTGTTCCACATAAAAACCACTGTCATTGTCACCTTTAATCCGCAGGGCAATAGTCTGGTTATCCTGATAAAAAACATGAACTTCACCGTCCAACTGATAAGCCAATTCGTCTTCGAACAAATGCGCATCTGCCCCTATCAACAAACCAAAGCAAACAAGGGCGGCCAGTAACACTAAAAAAGTAACTGTGAAGTGTTTTAAGTGGGTCAGAATAACAGACATTGCAGACTCCTTAAGGCGGCTGTCTCACAGATGCATTTTTAAAATGCGCTGTATTTGACGGGTCAGATACAACAGTCCGGCACCGCCCAAAGCTGCAACAGGGATTAACCATAAGGCCGGGATCTCATTCGCTTGCGGCTCAAGCTGGCTAAAGGCTATCACCAGACTATTGCCATGCTCAGCAACCCAAACGCCAAAACCTGAGGGCAGCACTAACTTAAGTAAAGCCACCAGCAGCAGAGCGGCACCACTGCCGTAGCCCAGGATGCAGATCAGGTAATAAAGGCTTTTATTGATGCCTTTTCTGACTCTCGATAGTGGTTTTAATCCTTTGGGTGGTGCAACGCCTATGGTGAGGTGATCAATATAACCGGCTGCCAGCTCCCGTGCTGTGCCAAGTCGGGCCAGAATAGCCTCAACGGCACAATCTTCTGCTCCCTGTTGCATTGCCAGGGTATCGTAAATATGGCTTTCTATTTCCCGAACCACTTCCTGCGCTTGCATTTCGCTGACCCTTGACAGGTAAATCTGAAGTTCAGTCAGGTAGTTATGTATCAATTCGCTTCGTGCCATTGCATATTCCTTTTTCTGTTATCAGTGCGTTTTTGTTGCCAGACCACTTTGCTCAAACAAAGCATAAATATCGTCGACCGATTGTTGCCAGCGCGCTTTTAGGGCTGTGAGCTTGTCGATACCAACCGCAGATAACCGATAGTATTTACGTGGCCTTTCTTCGCCTTCCTGCAGCCAGAAACTGTCAATCACGCCTTCACGTTTCAGCCGGTCAAGCAGGGGGTATAAGGTACCATCTGTGATTTGCAGACTTTCAAACTGATGCAACTTGTGCAGAATTTGCAGCCCAAATAGTGGTTCGTGGTGCAACAGCGCCAGGATCGCCATCTCCAGCGAACCTTTACGAAACTGCACATCCCATTTTTGCTCTGAAGATTCCAATCCATACTCCTTTTAGAATGCCATATGCACAGCAAGTGTTTTATGTACTACATAACAACCTTGCACTGCAAGATTGATTTGTAGTGCAATTTTTAAACAAAAGCAAGTGGTGTGTGGTGTTAAAGCTTCAATAATCTTTGAGGATGGATATTGTCGAAATGTATGTGAAAATTTGTGGCAGATTCTATGAAACATCCCCCTGCTGAAGTGAAACACGGCAGGGGGATTAGGTGATTAACGCACTACATTACAGCCTGGCCGTAGAAGGTGCCGGTAGCGCAGAGGCTGACATTTTCCCAGGTGTTGTCTGAGTAGAGAATTCGCGTGACGCAGGCTGTTGCCTGAGAAAAACCAAAGTATTCAGGGCCTCTGGGATACGTCACGCTACACTGGTTCTGGCTGCCACAATTCCAGTTACCTTCTGGCTCTGCGCCATGACTCCACTGCACTTCAGCTACTGGTTTATCAGCTACCAAACGGAAAAATACGCCTGGTGGGGAATTGATCTGGCTGTTGCAAAAGCCTTCTGTATAGCTTTGCTGGGTTGGTGTACCACTGATCACACATTCAACATGAGCAGCATAAAGGTTATTGCTGATACTTAATGCCAGCAACGCGAGCAATACGAAGATAGATTTCATCTTAATTTTCCTTATTGTGAATAGTCCTGTTTGGACCTTAATAAGGTAACTTCATGTTTATTTTTTGTAAATAGTATTTGTTGTGGGAACAGTAGTGTTTAGTGAGCTTCTGTTTAACTAAAAAAAGCTGTCGGAGTTTAAGATTCAACTTGCTACATCCTCAGCAGTCATAAACACTGTAGTCACTGTTTTTAAAGGACTATCAACCCCTTATGATTAGCTTGTTATATGCCCATCCTTATGCTCACCATGCCAGGCTGGAGCGCATGATGCTTGATGCTGTGCAACATTGGCCCGGACTTGAGCTGCGGGAGTTGTATCAGTTGTATCCGGATTTTTATATTGATGTGGCGCTGGAGCAAAAAATGCTGGCACACAGCAAAGCTATTGTTTTGCATTACCCTATGCAGTGGGGTTTGCCGCCAGCTTTGTTAGTGCAGTATCTGCATAAAGTGTTTCACTATGGCTGGGCTTATGGCAAAGACGCTGCCGCCTCACCTGTTACCTCATTGCAGGGTAAAAAGTTCTGGCTGGTGACTCATGCTGTCTCGCCACAGCATGAACTGGATCCCTGCTACCAACAGACCATGTTTACGCCTTTGCATCAGCTGGCATTGTCCTGTGGTATGGACTGGCAGCAACCTTTGATGTTACCCCAATTAACTGACAGCGTTGTAGCGACTCAGGCTGCAGAACTATTTCGACAAAGTCTTGAGCAGCTTTCTGTTGCTATCGATCAGCAAAGGGGCGGTTATGCATCTTAATGTACTGACATATCTGATGATTTACCTGGCCGCTATGGTATTGGTGGTGCCTTTAGCCAAACGTTTTGGTTTAGGAGTAGTGCTGGGCTATTTATTGGCTGGTGTTGCGCTTGGGCCTGCTGGTTTTGCTGTGGCCAGAAATACAGACGACATTAAGCTGCTGGCCGAGCTGGGTGTGGTGCTGATGTTATTTACTATAGGGCTGGAGCTGGATGCCAAAAAGCTCTGGGCTATGCGCCACAGGGTATTTTTATTTGGCACTCTGCAGGTGCTGGTTTGTGCCTTAGGTATTGCTGTTGCCACATATCTGCTTGGGCTGTCTTATGCCCTGGCGGTATTTATTGGTCTGGCGCTGGCTTTATCCTCCACTGCTGTTGCAGTGCAGCTGATGAAAGATCGCAATTTAATGGGCACTCATACTGGCCAGTCAGTATTTGGTGCTTTGTTGTTGCAGGACATGGTGGCCATTCCACTGCTGATTGGGGTCAGTTTAATTGCACCTTCGGCTGATACCGCTGAGTTTAAAGCCTTGCCTGCTTTGGCCGCTGTAGTGGCGGTTATTTTAACCGGCCGTTATCTGATTGGTTATTTGCTGCACTGGGTGGCTCACTATGGTTCGCGTGAGTTGTTTGTAGGTTTGGCTTTATTGCTGGTGATAGGGGTGATGGAGCTGATGACTCTGGTTGGCGTCTCTGCAGGTTTAGGTGCTTTTATTGCCGGGGTGTTATTAGCCAGCTCCGAGTTCCGCCATCAGTTAGAGGCCGACCTGGAGCCTTTTAAAGGCCTGTTTTTAGGGCTGTTTTTTATCACTATTGGCGCCAGTATCAATATGCAGTTGCTGAGCACCGAATGGCAATTGATCAGCCTGTTACTGCTGCTGTTTGTCGGTTTAAAACTGCTGCTGTTGTACGGCGTGGCCCGGGTCATCAAAGTGGCCGCACCCGAACGTTTGAGTTACGCCCTGTTACTTGGGCAGGGCAGTGAATTTGCTTTTGTTCTGGCGGCTTTAGCTACAGCAGGAGCGCTCTTGAGTGCAACCGAAGGCGCTGTGCTGAATTTAGTGATAGCTCTGTCGATAGCGGTTTCGCCTTTGCTGATGAAATTACAGGATTTATGGTCTGCCCGTCAGCAGCATGCGCCAGAGCAAAACACAAATGTTGAAGCCTCCGAAAGCCCGGTGATCATTGCCGGTTTTGGCCGTTATGGCCAGATTTTAGGCCGTTTGCTCTTATCCAACGGCATAGTGCCTACAGTGATGGATCACGACTCGGACACTATTCAAACCATGACCAGGTTTGGTTTTAAGGTGTATTACGGCGATGCCAGCCGGATGGACGTGCTGGAAGCCGCAGGTGCAGCGCAGGCCAAAGTGCTGGTGATAGCAGTGGATGACGTGCAGGCTATTAATGCCATAGTCAGTAATGCAAAGCAGCATTTTCCTCATCTGACGCTGATGGCCAGAGCCAAAGATGTGGCTCATATGTACCAGTTGCGCCAGCTTGGGGTTGAGCATATAGAACGTGAATTGTTTGAAGCCTCTTTACGTCAGGGCCGGGATGTCTTAACCCAACTGGGGATGGGGCAATACGAAGCCAAAGAGCTGGCGGACCGCTTCAGGGCGGCCAACTATCAGCTGATTGATAAAATGCAGCTGGTGCGTGAACAACAGGACGAAAAAAACTATATTCAGTTGCTCAGGCAAAGCAGAGAAGAGCTGCAACGCCAGTTGGAACGTGAAAGCCGGGATGCGCCAAAACGTTATCAGGGCCGTACTGACGAAAACAACATCTAAAGGAGTAGGGCATGAGTTACAGCAACAAATTGCGATTGATGGAAATTCTGGCCCGGATCCCGTTGTTTAAAGACTTGTCGCCTGCAGACCGTGAACTGATCCTGCAAATGCCCAAAGCTTTTGAGGTTTGCAGTCAGGGCCAGGCTTTGATTAAAGAAGGGAGCTATGATCCCTTTTTTTATATCATCTTGTCGGGGCAGGCTCTGGTGTTTCACCGTCATCACCAGATTGGTCAACTAATGCCCAGCCAGTTTGTTGGTGAAGTGGGCTTTATTTGCAATGAGCCGCGCAGCGCTACAGTGTTGGCCGAAACCGATATGGTGCTGATGAAAATAGACAGTGACAGCTTTTTGCAACTGCCGGAGCGGGTGCGTTCTGCCATTAAAGACAAGATTATTTTTGGCCTGACGCAAAGAGTGGCGCAGCTCAGTGAGCGTTTGATTGAGTTAGAGGGAGTCCTGCCGGTGCCCCGTTTGCTTTCTGTTGATCAGGAAATACAACTGAGTCAGGAGCATGACAGAGTTTAAAACAGCTGTTTAAGTTGTTTGTAAAAGTGAAACGCAAAAGGCTATACTGCCATAGTGATCAGACAACGGAGTAATTAGTCATTAATTTTCATGGATTTGAGTTAGATTTACCTACGCTGTTGCTGCTGACTTTAGTGGTGAATCTGATGATTGGCTGTTATCTGGCGATGGTGTATTTGTTGCGCCGCCATGATAAAAGTTTTCTGCTCTGGTCTCTCGCCTGTTTAGTTTTTGTCGCCGGAGGTTGTGCTGCCGGGGCAAGAGCTTATCTAGACCAACCTCTGATCACCTATCTGTTGGCAGATTTTTTACTCTTATGTGCCCCTGCTTTGCTGGTGACTGGCTTAGTGCTTTTTACGCGTGGCCGTCTGAGTACCAGATCCAGACAGCAGGTCGCCTTGTTAGTGACCTTGTACCTGCTGATGCAGAGCATGTTGCATCAGGTACAGAATGCGTCTTCCGCTTTTACGGCCTTTAGTATTGCGGTGCTGTTTATTTACGCCACAGTGCTTTTGAAACAGGCCAGATTAAACCCTGTGTTTCCTGTTCTGGTGCTGCAAACTATGTTTTTGTCGCACGCTGTATTGATGCTGCTACAAGTGCTGTTGCTGTTGCCTTATATAGGCGAAGACTTCAACACTTTTAGCCTGCCGGGGCTGCAATGGGTGTTGCTGGGGCATTTGTTGCTGACCACCAGCACAGGATTGATGTTGCCTTTGTTGTCCTTTTCTCACACTGAAAGTCAGTTACTGCGGCTGACTGAATTGGATGATTTAACCCAGTTGCTAAACCGCCGTGAGTTTTTAAAAAGAGCTGAGCAGGCTTTGTTACACAACAGACGTCAGCAGTACAGCGTGGTGGTACTGATGATTGACCTGGATCACTTTAAGCTGATTAACGACAGATGGGGTCATGCCATTGGTGATTTGGCGCTGAAAAAAGTGGCTGATTTACTCAAAGTAGGGCTGCGTACTTCAGACCTGATTGGCCGGCTCGGCGGGGAAGAATTTGCCGTATTAATGCCACACACCAGTGCAGAACAAGCGGCGTTGATTGGTCAGCGTTTATGTGAACGTATTGCGCACCATGCCTGGGAAATTGAAGCCAGACCGGTGAAATTAACTGTCAGTGTGGGCGGCGCCAGTTGCGTCGGCGCTCTGCGGGATCTGAAAGACTTATTGGCCGATGCAGATCAGGCCTTGTATCAGGCCAAAGCCGAAGGGCGGAACCGGATAGTATTTGGCTCTGAGCCTGTCTGAGCATCAAAGCCTGCGAATAAAAAAACGGCCAACAGGCCGTTTTTTTATTCATATCTGACTTAGTCAGCCCACTTATTCGAC
>CAMLSF010000191.1 GCA_946482615.1 uncultured Chromatiaceae bacterium
ATTGTTGCTGTGGATGCGGTGAAGCCTTCACCATACAGATTTATTTATCCTGAACACGAGCTTGGTGTCCACCATAAACCTAATGTTTTCGGAGTTTTCCTCCTTTTAGCTGCGCTTTTTCTAGCTTATTCTTTGTATTCGCAGAGGCAAGAGCAAAAAGATGATAAGTTGCGTTCGAAATCTTAGCTAGCAGCTTCAGATTCGTAGGCTGCACTCGCCACGACGTTGCAGTGTCAGCTTTCTGACTGTTAAAGGAGCTTGCATGCGATCTGTACAAATTGTATCGGTCGGCTGTTTTATGATCTCAGAATTGTTCGTTGAATTAGAGGTATATTGACGTTACGTTGATATGAGTAAACATCATGAAATTATCCCTACGCACCCCAACCACCAATGACTACCTTGTTCTGGCATCATGGCTCCCTGATGCTGCGGCTTGCCGGCGCTGGGCTGGTCCGCGTTTGCCTTTTCCCTTTGCTGCTGAAGATTTACCTACACTATTGGCGTGGCCAGAGGGTGGGGAATCCAGTTATGCCTTGATTGATTCATCGGGTAGGCTTTGCGGCTTTGGTCAGCATTGGGTATTTCAAGCGGGTTCTGTGCATCTGGGGCGGATTATTGTTGCACCAAACACCCGAGGTTGTGGATATGGTCGGGAGCTGTGCCAGCACCTTATCACAGCAGCACTGAATACTACTTCAGCAACTGCTGGTACTTTGCGGGTCTATAGAGATAATCAGGTTGCGGTGAAGCTCTATTCGAGCCTTGGCTTTGTTGAATGTGCTGCCGAGTCCACAGTTGATATGCTTTTTATGCGGGCAAAGGTTAATCGCTGAATTTGGGCAACTACAGTGACACTCTTTTTGCGGCTAAGTCTTAATGCAATAACAGAACTTCCAGATAGACTCTTAGCCAAATTAGACGCTTGAGTGAACTGATCTCTTGGCACCTGTTAAAAACATCTTTTCCATGGTATCCAGCATATCTTTGCGGGCGATCCGACCGGATCGTTCCGAATTTACCAAAGCGGATAACATGCCTATCATCAACTCAGATAATGCTGCTGCACTGATATCAACACGGAAAAAACCTTCCTGTTGTCCTCGCAAAAAAAATTGATCAAAGATGGCCTCATACTCGACCCAGCGATGTTCAGTGTCTGATGCTTCTAACAGTTGTGGCTCCCAGGTATTGGACACAAAAACAAAAAGTTCTTTGTGGTTCAAATGACCTTCAATCAAAGCGCGGAAGGCTTGAGGAACAGGGGCTGTGTCCAGCTCAGCTGCGGCAATAACCAAATCAAACTGGCGCACAGATTCAGAAAACAAACGTTCGATGATGTTATCCCGGGTTGGGCACATCCGATACAAAGTGGCTTTACTGACACCAACAGCTTTGGCCAACTCCAGTAAAGACGCTCTGGGGTTATCGACCATAGCCATAGCAACAGCCAACAACAAGGGATCTGTAGCTTCACTTTTTGTCATCATCTTATCCATATCAACACAACTGCCCGGAGCATTCTACGTGGTTAACCGCTGTTAATCACTATACTTTTGCTTTTTCAAAGAATCAAATGAATCGATATTGATTCATTTGATTCTTGGTGGTATCGTGCCAAGCTTCGAATTGGGGGTTAAAAGAGGTCGTGCTGATGGGTAAGGGTAAAGAGCTGCTGGCTATCACTTTGGCCATAGTACTAATGGGTTGCACATCAGAGCCTGTGGCTGAAGCCGGTACTGAGGTAAAAACTGCTGATGCCATAGTGGTAACAAAAGCGCCGCTGGACATCACCGAAGATTTGCCTGGACGAGTGACTGCAGTTCGTCAGGCGGAAGTTCGCGCCCGTGTTGCTGGCATAGTGCTCAAACGTGAATTTGTCGAAGGAAGTCTGGTCAGTGCTGGTCAGGTGTTGTTCCAGCTGGATCCTGCTCCTCTGCAAGTGGCACTGGCAAAGGCCCAGGCTGAACTGGCAAAAGCCAAAGCGGCCCGGCAGGAAGCCGACGATCTGCTGAGGCGCTATAAGCCACTAGTGGCCACAGCCACAGTAAGTCAGCAGCAATTTGATAGCGCAAAAACCAACCTGCTCAGCGCAACTGCCGCAGTTCAGGCTGCAGAGGCGGATCTGGACAATGCCAAACTGAATCTTAGCTACACCAGAGTCACTGCTCCTATTGCAGGCCGCATCGGCAGAGCTTTGGTCAGTGAAGGTGCATTAGTCGGTCAGAACGAGGCGACTCAATTGGCCGTCATTCATCAGCTGGCCCCTGTGTATGTCGACATGAATTTATCCTCAGGCAGTGAAATGCAACGCCAGCACAGCTTAAAGCAAGGTTATGGCCAGGTGGTCAATCAACTGAACATTCTGGATAACGCCGGGCAGTCAGCTCAGCAGGGACAGGTATTATTCGCCGAAAGTCAGGTCGATCAACATACCGGAACTTTAACGCTCAGGGGCGAATTTGCCAACAAAGATCACCAGCTGTTACCCGGCATGTATGTCAAAGTCCGGACCCGGCTTGGTTTTGTGCCAGATGCTATTCTGATACCACAGCGGGCTTTGAGCCGGGATCATCAGGGTCAGCAATGGGTCTGGGTACAGAACAAAAAAGGTGAAGCTGAACCCAGGGAAGTCCGCACTGGCGTGATGCTGGGTAAGGATTGGCAGATCACTGAAGGTCTTGCCGCAGGCGATATTGTACTGACCAGCGCCACCTCACAGCTGCAAGCTGGAGACGAAGTGCAGGTACAGCTGGCTGATGATGTTAAGCACACAGCTACTACAGCGTCTTCCGTTTCTGGTTCACTCTGAGATAAATCACATGTCCGAGTTTTTTATATCCCGCCCTAAATTTGCATGGGTAGTGGCCATTTTTATTACTTTGGCAGGGCTTTTTGCTTTGCCTTATCTGCCTGTTGCACAGTTTCCTGTGGTTGCACCACCGCAAATAATAGTGACTGCAACTTACCCCGGTGCTTCTGCCGAAGTGATGGTTGAGTCTGTTACTTCTGTGATCGAAGAAGAGCTCAATGGCATCAAAGATATGCTTTATTTTGAGTCGTCCAGCGGTTCTTCTGGTTCTGCAGACATTACAGTCACTTTCAAACCGGGAACTTCTGTTGCTGTCGCTCAGATGGAAGTGCAGAACAGCCTGAAAAAAGCTGAATCCAGGTTGCCTGCGGCTGTGACTCAGCAAGGCCTGCAGGTGGAGGAGTCCAGCGCTGGTTTTCTGATGTTTTATGCGCTGAGTTACAAAGAGGATGATGGTTCTAAATCCACGGTGGCCTTGTCTGAGTTTGCCACCCGTTCGCTGAATAAAGAAATACGCAGGGTAGAGGGCGTAGGAAAGTTGCAATTTTTCTCCTCAGAAGCCGCGATGCGAGTCTGGCTGGATACACAAAAGCTGGTGTCCTACGGTTTGTCTGTTGAGGATGTCAGTAGTGCGATCCGGACTCAAAATATTCAGGTGCCAGCCGGAAGCTTTGGCAGCAGTCCTGGCAACACAGAGCAGGAAGTCAGTGCATCTATAGTGCTGGATGGCACACTAAAAACAGTGGAAGACTTTGGCCAAATCCTGCTTCGAACCACAACCAATGGTGCGGCGCTTTACCTCAAAGACGTGGCTCGTATAGAAATTGGCATGCAAGATTACAATTTCAATACCAGGCTCAATGGTAAAAATGCGGTCATTGCGGCCATTCAGTTGGCGCCAGGTGCCAACGCTATCCGTACCGTAGATGCAGTCAAAGCCAGATTAGATCAGTTGAGTCAGTATCTGCCGTCCGATATGGAACTGTCAGTGCCTTATGACACCTCAAGGTTTGTCAAAGCGGCCATTGAAAAAGTGGTATTCACCTTACTGGAAGCCATAGCACTGGTTTTTCTGGTGATGTTAGTGTTTTTGCAAAACCTGCGTTATACCCTGATCCCAACACTGGTGGTGCCGGTTTGTCTGATGGGAACCTTTGCTGTGATGTACCTGCTGGGCTTTTCCGTCAATATGATGACGATGTTTGGTATGGTTTTGGCCATAGGTATTCTGGTGGACGATGCCATAGTGGTGGTGGAAAACGTCGATCGGCTGATGCTGGAGGAGGGCCTGACACCTAAGCAAGCGACACAAAAGGCGATGAAGCAGGTGTCAGGTGCCATAGTGGGGATCACGCTGGTGCTGAGCGCGGTATTTTTACCTTTGGCCTTTATGAGTGGTTCAGTCGGCGTTATTTATCAGCAGTTTTCTATGGCTCTGGCGGTGTCTATTTTATTGTCCGGTTTTTTGGCTCTGACCCTGACACCAGCTTTGTGCGCAAGTTTATTAAAACCCATGGATGGTGCCAGGCAGCTGAATAAATCAGGTTTTTTTGGCTGGTTTAACAGCTATTTTGCCAAACTGACTTCTGGCTACAGCAAGCTGAACCAGCGCCTGATCCAGCGGGCTGGTCGCTTTATGTTGCTTTATAGCCTGTTGATTGTTGTTTTAGTTTACGCTTATCGCACAGTGCCTGAGTCTTTTGTGCCTGAAGAAGATCAGGGCTCACTGATGGTGGATGTTCAGCTTCCGGCAGGCGCAACCTTTGGCCGCACTGAAAAGGCTGTGGCTCAGGTCGAAGATTATTTAAGCAGCCGTGACAGCATGAAGTGGGTGACCTCAGTGATGGGCTTTAGTTTCTCCGGAACCGGGGAAAATGCCGCTATTTTGTTTCCGGATTTAAAAGACTGGTCAGAACGCACTGAGCAGCAGTCTGTTGCCGCTGAAACTGAGCTGCTCAATGCCCATTTTGCTGACTTTAAGCAGGCTACTGTGATGGCTATGGCGCCTCCAGCCATAGAGGGATTAGGTAGTTCGGGTGGTTTTTCCTTACGCCTGTTGGACAGAACCGGAGTAGGTCGGCAGCAAATGCAGTTGGCTTTGGATACAGTGTTAAGCAAAGCCAATCAGTCGCCTGCTATTGCCTATGCCATGATGGAAGGATTGCAGGATGCTCCCACATTGCAACTTGCTGTGGACAGAGCCAAAGCGGATGCTATGGGTGTGTCCTTTCATGCGATCAGTGATGCGGTATCAACGGCTTTTGGCTCAGCCATGCTGAACGATTTTAACCATCAAGGCAGGCTGCAAAGGGTGGTGGTTCAGGCGCAGAGTGAGCAACTTATGACGCCGCAGAGTCTGCTGCAACTGCACGTGCCATCCCGTAATGGCAATCAGGTCCCTGTCAGCTCTTTCGCCAGCCTGGAGTGGACAAATACACCTGTGCAGCTGTCCCGTTACAATGGCTATCCGTCATTTAGCATCTCTGGCGATGCCAAGCCAGGTGCCAGCAGCGGTCAGGCCATGAAGGAAATGGAACAAATCATCTCGGCCTTGCCTCAAGGCGTAGGTTATGAGTGGACTGGTTTGTCTTATCAGGAGAAATTGTCAGGCTCTCAGGTCTCGCTTTTGATCAGTCTGTCGATTCTGGTGGTGTTTTTAGTGTTGGTGGCTTTGTATGAAAGCTGGTCTATTCCGCTTTCGGTGTTGCTGATAGTTCCGGTTGGGGCGCTTGGTTCAGTAATGGCTGTGGCGGTGCTGGAACTGACTAACAATGTGTATTTCAAAGTGGGGCTTATTACTATTATTGGACTGTCGGCGAAAAACGCTATTCTGATCATAGAGTTTGCCAAAGAGCTGCATCATCAGGGGCTGTCTTATGCGCAAGCCGTGTTGCAAGCGGCTCGCATGAGATTTAGGCCTATAGTGATGACATCCGTTGCTTTTATGCTTGGTGTACTGCCTCTTACTGTGGCCACAGGTCCGGGCGCGGCAAGTCAGCAAGCTCTGGGCAGCAGTGTGATGGGTGGTATGCTCAGCGCTACTATATTGGGTGTTGTACTGGTGCCAGTGTTTTACGTTTGGGTGATGGCCTTGTTTAAAAAGAAAGTTGTAGTGGATATCTCAGTGAACAGCTGATTATCCACAGGTCAGGACATGTAAAAAGTGCTTCCGACTTCATAGTTAAGTCTTAAGTTTGTCTTAAGTATCCACTTCTATGCTGGCCTCAATGAAAAACTGAGGCCTCGTTATGTCTGTTGTTAGTGTCGAAAAATCCTCCTTTCTCTCACGCCTGTTTTGCTTAGGACCTTATCGTTATCTGATCCGCACTGCTGTACTGGGCTTGCTGCTGCTGAGTTTAAGCAGGCTGGCACTGGTGTTGTGGCAATTCGACAGAGTAGACGGCACGGCATTGCTGTTTGACGTCTTAGTCCAGGGGATACGCGCCGATATTATTGTGGTGTCATTGTTTTTGCTGCTGCCAGTGCTGTTGATCCCGCTGGCTTCAGTGCGGGGACTGAATAAAGTCTGGTTTGAATTCAGCTATCTGTGGTGCCTGCTGGCATTAGTGCTGTTGGTGTTTATGGAGCTGGCGACGCCGGCTTTTATTTTGCAATACG
>CAMLSF010000192.1 GCA_946482615.1 uncultured Chromatiaceae bacterium
TTGGCGCGGCGTTTACGCGAAAAACTCGAAGCTTTGTTACCAGCACATTTAGGCCCCTTGGCACAGTTAGTCGGGGCTTTTCGCGACAAAGTAAAACAAAAGATTTCGGGGTTTGCCGGTCGTCGCCAGTTTTGGGAGCGGGTATTTGACTCCAACATAGTGCGTGAAGTGCAGGCTAACAGGCTGGATCTTGCTCAGCAGCAGTTAGAAACTTTATTAGAGCGGGAAATCCCGACTCAGGGTGAAGTCTATTTAGTAGGCTCTGGCCCAGGTGATCCGGAATTGCTGACCTTAAAAGCATTGCAACTGATGCAGCAGGCGGACGTGGTGGTGTACGACTATTTAGTCTCAGAGCCTATTATGCAGCTGGTGCGCCGTGACGCTGAATTGATTTGTGTCGGCAAAAAAGCCGGTGCCCATTCGGTCGCTCAGGAAGAAACAAATAACTTGTTGGTTTCTTTAGCTTTATCAGGTAAAAAAGTCTGCAGACTAAAAGGCGGTGACCCTTTTATTTTTGGCCGTGGTGCTGAGGAAATTGAAGTCTTGTTACCTCATGGCATTCCGTTTCAGGTGGTGCCAGGTATTACTGCCGCAGCTGGCTGTGCCGCTTATGCCGGCATCGCCTTAACCCACAGGGATTATGCCCAGGCTGTGCAGTTTGTGACTGGCCATTGCCGTAAAGATGGTGTGGAGCCGGACTGGCACAGCTTAAGCCGGCCCAATCAGACGCTGGTGATTTATATGGGCCTGATGAAAGTTGAACATATTCAGCAGCAGTTACTCAGCGCAGGCCGTGCAGCAACTATTCCTGTGGCTGTGATTGAAAATGGCACCAGAGCCGATCAGCGGGTATTTACCGGACAGCTCGACCAACTGGCCGATTTAGTCACAGAGCATCAGGTGCAGTCACCGGCTTTGTTGGTGATAGGTGAAGTGGTGGCCTTACAGCAAAAATTACACTGGTTTGGTGATCGGCCTGACCAGCAGGCTCAACAGAGCTTAACGAACAGAATTTAAGTACTTTTATTTACGGACTCTTTTTTTTACAGACTTAACGGGAGCAGACCCTATGGGCCAGCCAGTCAAACCTCTGACACATTTACAACAACTGGAAGCTGAAAGTATCCAGATTTTCCGCGAAGTCGCGGCCGAATTTGATAATCCGGTGATGTTGTATTCCATAGGTAAAGATTCTTCTGTGCTGCTGCATTTAGCGCGCAAAGCTTTTTATCCGGGCAAAATTCCGTTTCCGCTGTTGCATGTCGATACCCGCTGGAAATTCCGCGAGATGATCGAGTTCCGTGACAAAGTGGCCAAGCAATACGGCTTTGATTTGCTGGTGCATATCAATCCGGAAGGGGTAGCCATGGATATGAATCCTTTTACCTACGGCAGCTCCAAACACACAGACGTGATGAAAACCCAGGGCCTCAAACAGGCGCTGGACAAATATGGTTTTGATGCCGCTTTTGGTGGTGCGCGCCGTGATGAAGAAAAATCCCGTGCCAAAGAGCGGGTTTATTCCTTCCGCGACCAACACCACAGATGGGACCCGAAAAATCAGCGTCCTGAGCTGTGGCATACCTACAACGGTCAGGTCAATAAAGGCGAAAGTATCCGTGTGTTCCCGCTGTCGAACTGGACTGAGCTGGATATCTGGCAATACATCTATCAGGAAAAAATCGACATAGTGCCGCTGTATTTTGCTGCTGTGCGCCCTGTGGTTGAGCGTAACGGCACATTGATTATGGTGGATGATGAACGTATGCCGTTGAATCCGGGTGAAGTGCCGCAACAAAAGCTGGTGCGTTTCCGTACTTTAGGTTGTTACCCGCTGACCGGTGCTATTGAATCATCAGCCGACAGCCTGACCGGTATTATTGAAGAGATGCTGTTGTCGACCTCCAGTGAGCGGCAAGGCCGGGTGATTGACCACGATTCCAGTGGTTCTATGGAAAAGAAAAAACGTGAGGGGTATTTCTGATGTCAGTCGCCAATGAATTAGCCCAGGTCGGCATTGAGCAGTATTTAGAGCAGCAACAACATAAATCGCTGCTGAAGTTTTTAACCTGTGGTTCAGTCGATGACGGTAAAAGTACGCTGATTGGCCGTTTATTACATGACAGCCAGCAGATTTATGAAGATCAACTGGCCGCTTTGCATAAAGACAGCAAAACCCATGGCACCACAGGGGAGACCATAGATTTAGCTTTGCTGGTCGATGGTTTACAGGCGGAACGTGAGCAGGGCATTACCATAGATGTGGCCTATCGCTATTTCTCCACCGATAAACGTAAGTTTATTATCGCCGACACGCCTGGCCATGAGCAGTACACCCGCAATATGGCGACAGGTGCCTCGAATTGCGACCTGGCTATTATTCTGGTCGACGCCCGTTATGGCGTGCAAACCCAGACCCGTCGTCACAGCTTTATCTGTTCTTTATTGGGCATTAAGCAGTTTGTCGTCGCCATCAATAAAATGGATTTATTGGGGTTTGACCAGCAGCGTTTTGAGCAAATTAAACAGGATTACCTGCAATTTGCTGCGCAGCTGAACGTGCCTTCTATTCAATTTGTGCCTTTGTCTGCTTTGAATGGCGACAATGTGGTGCATAGCTCCAGCCAGACGCCCTGGTATCAGGACGGTCCTTTACTGAGCTTATTAGAAAAGGCCCCTGTCACAGGTTTTAACTGGCAAGCCGAAGCCCGTTTGCCGGTGCAGTATGTCAGTCGACCCAATCTGGATTTCCGTGGTTTTGCCGGCACTATCGCCAGTGGTAGCTTTAAAGTGGGGGACGCCATAGTGGCTTTACCTTCAGGCAAAGGCTCCACTATTAAGTCGATAGTTACTTTTGATGGCGAATTACAGGATGCTGTAGCGGGTCAGGCCGTGACCTTCACCTTAAAAGATGAAATCGATATCAGCCGGGGCGATGTGATAGTACCTGCGACTCATCATGCCGCAGTATCGAACCGTATTCTGGCCAAAGTGGTCTGGATGCATGAAGATCCGCTGCTGATTGGCAAAAGTTACAACATTAAACTGGCGACCAAAAAAGTCAGCGGTAAAGTCACAGCTATAGCGCACAGCATAGATGTAAATACGCTGGCGGAACATCAGGCTGACAAGCTCGAGCTGAACAGCATAGCGCTGGTCGAACTGGAGCTGACCGAAGCTGTGGTGTTTGACCCTTATGCGCAAAACCGCGATACAGGTGGTTTTATCTTTATCGATCGTATCAGCAATATCACAGTGGGTGCTGGTATGGTGGACAGTGCTTTGGCTAGCGTCAGCTCTAAAGCCGAATTCTCAGAATTTGAGCTGGAATTAAATGCCTTAGTGCGTAAACACTTCCCACACTGGCAGGCACTGGATTTAAGCCAGTTGAAAAAAGGCTGAGCATGAGTCTGGAGCAGTACGGTGTATTCGCTATTCTGGCAGGGCTGATTGCCCTGCTGACAATGACCAGGTTGTCGGCCGCCTGGGTATTCGGAGCAGTGGCCGTACTGACGTACCTGACGGACCTTTTAAGCGTCCAGCAATTTGCCGCCAGCTTTACCGACTCCTCGTTATTAACACTAGTGTTGTTATTGCTGGTGTCCATCGCTTTGGAGAAAACCCGGCTGATCAGCTGGGTGGGTCAGCAGCTGAATAACGGCGGCTTACGCACTGTGCTCACCCGGCTGTGGTTGTCTACATCCTTGTTGTCGTCTTTTACTGCCAATACTGCCGTAGTCGCCAGTTTAATTGGTGCTATTAAACGCAGTCAGAAGTTTGCCCCCAGCAAGCTGATGTTGCCTATGGCTTTTGCCGCCACTTTTGGCGGTACTCTGACTTTGATCGGTACCTCCACTAACTTAGTGGTGAACAGCTTTTTAGATAAAGCCGGTATGCCCTTACTGCAGTTTTTCACTACCACAGCGGTAGGGGCTGGTGTAGTGGTTGCCGGTATGCTGATGATGTGGCTGATTGCCAATCGACTGCCAGTGACAGAAAAAACAGTGGATGAAGCCGATTTACCCTATTTTCTGGAAGCCCGTATCAGTGCCGACTCTGTGCTGATTGGCAAAACCATAGGGGAAGCTGGCCTGCGGCATTTGCGCAAGCTGTTTTTAGCCGAAATAGTGCGGGGTGAGCAGAATATTGCTCCTGTGTGTCCGGAAGACAGGTTGCAACAAGGCGACGTCCTGCTTTTTGCCGGTGATATGGAATCCGTGGCTTTATTGCAGGAAATTCAGGGCCTGACTTTGTATGGCCATCACAGTATGAATGGCCAGGCGCTGGTCGAAGCTATTATCAGTCATTCGTCCAGCCTCAATGGGGTGTCGTTAAAAGACGCCAAATTCCGTGAAGAATTTGATGCTGTGGTGGTGGCTGTCAAACGTGGCCAGGAACGTTTGCAGGGTGGGTTAGGCTCTATCGTTTTGCAAACAGGTGATACCTTATTGCTGGTGCCGGGCAAAAGCTTTCAGCAAAACAGTAAACTCAGCAAAGAGTTTTTATTGGTCAATGGCGTAGATTCGGCCACCCGCTTATCCCTGCGTCGCAGCTGGGGCGTATTGTCTGCTTTTGTTGCTGTGATTGGCTTGTCGATGACAGGCGAGCTGCCGCTATTAAAGGGCCTGGTGTTATTGCTGATAGGTTTAATGGCGACAGGCATTGTCAGCCTGCAGGAAATCAGACGACGTTTTCCGCTGGATATAGTGTTGATTGTCGGTGGTGCTTTGGTATTGTCGCAGGCGATGGAAAATACCGGTGTATCTGAATTATTAGGCCAGGGCTTATTGCAGGTTTTTACCGGCTATCACTTGTTCTGGGCTTTGGCCTCTTTGTATTTTTTCACTTTGATTTTAACTGAACTGATGTCCAATAATGCGGCGGCGGCTTTGGCTTGCCCGCTGGCTATTAGTCTGGCTAAAGCCTTTGGTATAGATCCTATGCCTTTTATTATGGCGGTGTTGTTTGGCGCCAGTGCCAGCTTTATTTCGCCCTGGGGTTATCAAACCAATCTGTTGGTCTACACAGTGGGCAACTACAAACTCAGCCAGTATGTAAAAGTGGGTTTGCCTATGGCTTTGGCTTATTCGGTGGCCGTGCTGGCGTTAATACCGTTGTTTTTCCCTTTTCAGTCGCTGTAAGGAATTTTTATGAGTCAGGTTGTTTGGCAAAACTATCAAATCAGCCGCGCCGATCGGGAGCAACAAAACGGTCATCAGGGCGTTGTATTGTGGTTTACTGGTTTAAGCGGCGCAGGAAAATCCACAGTGGCCAATGCGTTAGAGCAGGAACTGGTGAAACGTAAAGTACACAGCTATTTGCTGGATGGCGACAATGTCCGTCACGGCCTCTGTGCTGATTTAGGCTTCAGCGAAGCGGACCGCACCGAAAATATCCGTCGTGTAGGTGCAGTCGCAGGTTTAATGCTGGACGCGGGTTTGGTGGTTTTGAGTGCTTTTATTTCGCCTTACCGGGCTCAACGTCAGGCGATCAAAAACAGCCTGCCAGAGGGCAAATTTTTAGAGATTTATATCGCCACTTCGCTCGATGTCTGCGAACAGCGTGACGTCAAAGGTTTGTATCAGAAAGCCAGACGGGGTGAAATCAGTCACTTCACAGGTATTTCTGATCCCTATGAAGCGCCAGAGCAGCCTGATTTAACTATAGATACAGCGCAACAAAGTCTGGAGCAGAGTGTCGAACAACTGATTGCCTTACTGACGGAAAAAGGAGTGTTGAGCTGATGTTAAAACTGACAGAGGATTTATTGCAGCAAGTCCGGCACATTGCCATTGCCGCAGGCGAAGCCATTTTAACTGTCTATCAGCGTGATTTTGCCGTGGAGCAAAAAGACGACAACTCGCCTTTAACTGAAGCCGATTTAGCAGCGCATCAGCTGATTCTGGCAGAACTGACAAAGCTGACTCCCGGTGTGCCTGTATTATCCGAAGAAGCGGCAGATATTGCCTGGTCAGAACGCCAGTACTGGACAGAATACTGGCTGGTCGACCCTTTAGATGGCACCAAAGAATTTATCAAACGTAATGGCGAATTCACCGTCAACATCGCGCTTATCCAACAAGGTGAGCCGGTATTAGGTGTGATCCATGCCCCGGTTCTGGATAAGACGTATGCCGCAGCCGAAGGTTTAGGAGCCACCCGCCAGCAACACGGCTTAACCGAAACGATCAGAGTGGCCGTCACTCCTGCCGCAGGTGAAGTGGTCAAAGTGGTGGGGAGCCGCAGCCATTACAGTGCGGACATTGAAGACTATTTAAGCCGTTTCCCTAAACACGAATTGATCGCTGTTGGCAGCTCACTGAAGTTTTGTTTAGTGGCTGAAGGCAGTGCGCATTTATACCCACGTTTTGGCCCTACTATGTTGTGGGA
>CAMLSF010000193.1 GCA_946482615.1 uncultured Chromatiaceae bacterium
TTATGACCTTACCCGCCAGCACTATTGGTCTTGGCACCATTGCCGCTTTGTCTTTGCTGTATTTACTGGTGCTGTTAGGTGTGGGTGCTGTGGGCCGCAGACTACAGCGCCGCCACCCAATATCCCCCTGGATTTTCAGTTTTGCTTTATCTATTTATTGCACTTCATGGGCCTTTTATGGCGTAACAGCTCAGGCGGCGGTTCATGGCTGGTGGATACCTCCGACTTACATAGGTTCATTGATTTTATTCTGGTTTGCTTTTGGTTTAATAGGCCGTATTGCCATCGCCTGTCGTCGTTACCGTATCACCTCAGTCGCCGACTTTATCGCCACCCGTTATGGGCATTCCCGCTTATTGGCCATCCTCACCACAGTCATAGTGCTGATCGCCATTATTCCTTATATCTCCTTGCAGCTGCAGGCCATCAGCACCAGCATTCAGGCCTTAGTCGTGATGCAGGACAACAGGCCCTGGTATCAGGACACAGGGCTTTATGTCACGCTCTGGCTGGCGGTGTTCGCTTTATTGTTTTCCGGTCGCAGTGCCAAAGCGCATCAACCCAATCCCGGCCTGATGGCTGCTATAGCTTTTGAATCACTGGTGAAATTACTGGCGCTGTTAAGCATAGGTGTTTTTGTCTGCTGGGGCATGTTTGATGGCATGATGGATATTTTCAGCAAAGCGGCTGAACACCCGTCGGTGCAGCAGATTCAGCAACAAGGCCAAGCTCCTTATGTGTATTGGGTGCATGTGCTCTTGGGTTTTATCGCAACTTTATGTTTACCCCGCCAATTCCATGTCAGTTTTGTTGAAAACCAGCAACTGAGCCATTTGCATCAGGCCCGCTGGATCTTCCCGGCCTATCTGCTGCTGATGAGCGTTTTCACCCTGCCTTTGGCCCTGGCTGGCATTATGATGCTGGGGCCACAGGCCAATGTGGACTTAGTGGTACTGCAACTGCCTTTGGCCGCCAACCGCACCGACATAGCCTTATTAGCCTATTTGGGTGGATTTTCTGCCGCCACCAGCATGGTGATAGTGGCCACTGTGGTGCTGGGTATTATGATCACCAACGATTTACTGACCCCGCTGATTTACCGCAAACAAAACACAGAAGACCCCGGTCAGCAAAAAATCAAAGTCGTCACCTTAAGACGCTGGTCCATGCTGGCTGTGTTGTTTTGTGGTTACCTGTATTACCGCTGGATAGGCACCAGCACTGGTCTGGCTCAGCTGGGTTTAATGGCTTTTGCCTTAATAGCCCAATTAGCGCCGGCGTTAATTTTAGGTTTATTCAGTCAGCGTATTAACCGCCAAGGTGCGATAGCCGCTTTGTGCAGTGGCCTGATCATTTGGGCTTATATTTTATTGCTGCCGGAGCTGGCCAGAGCAGGTTTTATCGGCGGTGACTGGTTAACGCATGGGCCTTTAGGTATCCAGTGGCTGGCACCGACCCAGTTATTTGGCGGTCAGATCGATTCGGTCAGTTTAGGAGTGTTATTAAGCCTGACGGTCAATACAGCCATGCTGCTTTTCGTCAGTCATTTCAGTCAGACCCGTTTAGGCGAATGGCTGGAAAGTTACCGCTTTTTACGCCGCCCCAGCCAGCCCAGCTCCAGCAGCCAAAACCCGGTGTTAAGTGTGCAGGACGGTTATTTACTGGTGCGGCGTTTTGCCGGTGAAAAAGAAGCGAAAAAACTGCTGCAACGTTACAGTAAAACCGGGCTGGAACCGGAACAATGGGCCAATCCGCAGTTTATCCAGGCGGTAGAACGTAGTCTGGCTGCTGTGGTCGGTGGTGCATCTATGCGGCTTTTGCTGCAGGCTTCGGGTAAACACTCACAACTACCTATCGAATCTGTGGCCCGTTTTGTCGATGAAGCCAGTCAGGTGTTCCAGTTTAATCAGGCCTTGTTACACGCCACCATAGACAATATCAGTATGGGCATCAGTGTGGTCGATGCGGACCTGAGGGTGATAGCCTGGAATCAGCGTTACCTTGAGCTTTTTGCTTATCCACCGGGTTTAGTGGAAGTAGGACGGCCGGTGGAAGAACTGATCCGTTATAACCTGCAACGGGGTTTGGCAGGTCAGGCCTTGTCTGAGCAGGAAATCTGTCAGGAAGTGCAAAAACGGCTGAATTATTTACGTCAGGGCAGCAGCTATAAATTTCAGCGCCAACAACAGGATGGCCGTATTTTTGAAATGTTGGGCAATCCGCTGCCCGGTGGTGGTTTTGTTACCACCTACAGCGATGTCAGCTCTTTTATCGAAGTACAACGCGAATTAGAGCAAAGCAATAATACGCTGGAACAACGGGTGAAAAGCCGCACCGCCGAGCTGGAGCAACTGAACCAACAACTGCAACACACCAAACAACAACTCGAAGCCACCACAGCAGCCAAAACGCGTTTTTTTGCCGCTGCCAGCCATGATCTGATGCAACCTTTTAATGCCGCGGCCTTGTTCTGTGGCCTTATCCGCCAGCAAAGCCAGCAGGATGAAGTCAAACAGCTGGCGCAAAACTTAACCCATTCGCTTAATTCCGCCGAAGAGTTATTGGCCGCTATTCTGGAGCTGACCAAACTGGATGCCGGCGTAGTCAAAGCCCAGCCTGAAACTTTTGCACTTTGTGAGTTACTGGACCAAAGTGCACGCGAAGCCGCAGTGCTGGCCCAAAGCAAAGGCTTAGGCTTTACCTATATTCCTAGCCGCCTTGGCACTTTTAGTGATGCGAAACTATTAAAACGAGTGGTGCAGAATTTATTGGCCAATGCACTACGTTACACCCAAAGTGGCAAAATTCTGCTGGGTGTTAAACGTCAGGCACAGCATCTGAAGATTTGTGTCTGCGACACCGGCATAGGTATCAGCGAAGCAGACCAGCAAAAAATCTTTGATGAATTCCAGCAAGGCAGTCAGGCCGACCAAAAAGGTCTGGGCATTGGTCTTGCGATCAGCCAGCGTATTTGCAGCTTATTAGGCCATCAAATCAGCTTTAGTTCAGTGCCAGGCAAAGGCAGTTGCTTTTCTATTCAGGTACCGCTGGCGCGCGTCAGCCAAAGAGTCACACCACAAGTGAAATCCAGCCAACCCAGTCGTTTTGCCGGACAACGTATTTTGCTGATGGATAACGAAGCCGTATTGCTGCAGGCCGTGTCGCAATTACTGCAAAGCTGGCATTGTGACGTAATAGCCGTCAGCTCGCCCAGCGAGGCCTTAGGTGCAGTTCAACAGGGCTTTAAACCCGATTTGATGTTATTTGATTACCATCTGGATCATGGTGCGACAGGAGTGGAAGTGGCAGTGCAGTTAGCAGAACATTTTGGCATCAGTGCACCTGTGGTGATCAACTCAGCCGACCAAAGTGCGGATATCCGCCAACACGCACTCAACGCCGGTTTTCATTTTATGCTGAAGCCGTTAAAAGAAGTGTCATTAAAACGCTTGTTACAACGGCTGTTGAACTAAATTTTCTCAACCGTGCAGCCGGATTTTGAATACTCATCTAGGCTTAACAATTTCAATCTATTGAGGAAATTATTATGTCTGTGTTTGGTATTGTGCATACGCTCATCAGCTTAATTCCTATACTGCTGGCGGCTCTGCTGCTGTTCCGGCAAGGCCATATTAATCCGCACAGCAAACTGGGCTTCTGGTATAGCCTGAGTACTGTTGCAGCTGTGGCTACTGCTTTTACTATTATGAAAACCGGTAAGCTGAGTGAAGGCCATTTTTTAGGCATTTTGATTTTATTGCTGATTGGTGCCGCTTATCTGCTGCCAAAACTATCAGCCCTGCAAAGCAAGGCCGCTATGCTGGAGCGGTTTTTGATGAGCACCAGCTTTTTCCTGATGTTTATTCCAACCACAGTCGAAAGCTTAAGCCGCTTGCCTGTTGGTGCGCCGCTGGCTCCGGAAGGCCCCGAATCCCCTCTGGTCAAACAAATTTTAGGTGTTATTTTCCTGCTGTATCTGGCCGGTTTATTCTGGCAATACAAGAAGTTAAAAAACAGCCCAGCACTTTGACTCAACTGGTTTGCGCAAACTGCTGCTGCAAAAACTGGATCACCACTTTTAAACCCGCTTTCATATGATGGCGGTTTGGATACACCAGATGCAGCGGCAGTGGTTCAGGCATGTAGTCCTGCATCACTTCCACCAGACTGCCATTTTGCAGCTCTTTTTCCACCTGATAACGGGTAACAAACAACAACCCCATATCCGCTAAAGCGGCATGTTTAAGCGCCCTGTTGCTGTTGCATAACACCCGGCCGGAGGTCAGCACTTCAATGCTTTGATCCATATAACGAAAAAACCAGGTGCGGTCGGCAATGGACGATCCCGAGCTTAAACATTGATGCTGGCATAAATCAGCCGGGCTTTGGGGTGTGCCAAAAGCGGCTAAATAACCGGGAGACGCCACCATGGTAATAGGTAAACCTGGTAACGCCCGGGCAATCAGGCTGGAATTGGCCAGACGACCGAATCGGATACCTAAATCCATTTTATCCGCGATCAGATCGATAACCTTATCGTTTAGGTCCAGTTCCACTGATAACTTCGGATACAGCTTTAACAATTCAGGCAATAAAGGCGCAATACGCAAAGTGCCAAAGGTGACAGGCACACTGATACGGATTAAGCCTGATGGTTCATCCCGCAGTTCGGATAAATGGTGTTCAGCCTGATCGGCCTGAGTCACCACCTGCTGACAGTATTCAAAAAAGGCTTCCCCTTCTGAGGTTAAGCTCAGTTGTCGGGTGGAGCGTTGCAACAAACGCACATTTAAATGTTGCTCTAAACGACTGATGGCTTTACTGACCGCACCTTTGGACATATCCAAAGCCACTGCGGCCTGGGTAAAACTGCGGCTTTCTACTACTTTGGCAAATGTGGCCATATCACTTAAACGCTGAAGCAACGACATCCCTGCACCTATTCTTATACTGTTTTCGCTGTTGATTTTAACCGGATTTTTTCTTCCTGACTGTTTCTTTTAGGAAACTATCTGTCTTCGTTAATCCGGCTAATCAAAGCTTTCGCGACTGTCTACACTGCTCATTATTCAAACAACAGGAGGGCAATACTATGTTCAGACGCGATGCTATGTTCAGACAAAGTTTCATTCAGGTCTTTAAAGGCTTAGCTGAATTTCATGGTTATGTGCCGCCAGCTCCTGCTGCACAAACCGAATCCGGCAAAACAACAGCGGCCAGTCAGGCAAAACCACCAGCCACACCAAAACCTGTTGCAACAGTCAGTTGCTGCTAACTACCAGTTCCTAGCTAAAAGGCGTTGCCGCCTCTTTTGCCCACCCAAAGCGGTGGGCTTTTTTTATTCGCAGCCATCCATGGCGCTCACCCTGTCGGGCCATCGTCGCTTCGCTCCAATGTTCAAAATCGCTCCATGCGATTTTGTCTGTACTGCAATCCATACGACCGGAAAAATCTTCCTTCATTTCACAAAAACTGCACCATACTTTGTACCTGTTATTTTTCAACGACAGGGAGTGCATCATGCTTTATCAGGTCAAAACCGGAGATAGCTTAAGTAGCATAGCCGCCAATTATTATGGCGATAGCAGCAAAGCCAGTTGGATAGCCAGTCAGAATAATCTGAGCAATCCGAACCAAATTTATCCGGGCCAGCAGTTGCAATTGCCAGATTTGCCGGCCACAACCGCCACTTCACTGGTCAGCCCGGCTTTGTTATCGGCTTTATGTCCCGGCTTAAGCAGTGAGGCTTTAACCAGTTTCTGCAAGGCTTTGGATTTGGATTTACCTAAAGCTCAAATTACGCCTCCTTTATGTGTCGCCCATTTTATGGCGCAAACCGCCCATGAAAGTGCAGGTTATTCACAACTGAGAGAAAACCTGAACTACAGTGCCTCAGCCCTGACTTCTTTGTTTAGTAAGTATTTTGTTGGTGTGGACGTCAACAGCTACGCCCGTCAGCCGGAGAAAATCGCTAACCGTATTTATGCCAACAGAATGGGCAATGGTGATGAGCAAAGTGGTGACGGCTGGGCCTACAGAGGCCGCGGTATTATTCAGTTAACAGGGAAAGCCAACTATCAGGCCTTTAGTCAGGACTGGGGGGTGGATGTGGTCAGCCAGCCGGATTTAGTCGCCACAGATCCGGTGTTGGCCGTAGCATCAGGCTGCTGGTATTGGCAAAAGCGCAATATTAATGCAGCCGCAGAAGCGGATGATTTAACCAAAGTCACCAAACTGATTAACGGCGGCACCAATGGCATTGACGACAGAGCACATTTGCTTGGTATAGCTAAACAACAGATGAATCTTAATTAACCA
>CAMLSF010000194.1 GCA_946482615.1 uncultured Chromatiaceae bacterium
TTACAGTATTGTGCAAGTTATGGTGGTAGCCAATGCATAGTGCGCAGCTGGGGCTGTAACTCGAATTAGGGGATCCGCAAGAGTAGTGCTAGCGAGCGCTGCTCTTGTTACTTTTTGCTGTAATTGCATAAGGTGTTCCTGTCTCAATTTATTCATCTTCCCACTCTATACTGTGGCTTTTGTTTCAAAAGGCTAGTCACATGTTGCTCAGACTTTGTTTCTTATCCCTGTTGTGTCTCTGTGCTACTGCACAAGCTGCTGAAGCTCTGAAATTAAATCAGATGCAGTGGATTGGTTCACACAACAGCTATAAACAGGCGTTGCCAGCCGGCGTTAGTCAGTATATGCAGCAACAAGGTCAGGACACTTCGTCATTGCAGTACCGGCATTTGCCTTTACAACAGCAATTGGAGCTGGGCTTACGTCATCTGGAGCTGGACGTGCTGGCTGATCCGCAAGGGGGGATGTATCTGCAACCAGCTGCTGAGTTGTGGTTGGGGCAGTCTTTATTATCAGCAGAGTACAAAGCTAAACTGCAGCAGCCTGGCTTTAAAGCTTTTCATATACCGGATCTGGATTTTGCCTCACATTGCCCATTGTTTCAGGATTGCCTGCGGCAATTACAGCGCTGGTCAGAGCAACACCGCAATCATTTACCTGTAGTGATTTTACTGAACGTAAAAGAAAGCGGAGTCGTGGGCGGTATTAAACCCCGAATTCTGACCACTGAAGATTATGCTCAGCTGGATCAGGAGATCCGTACTGTATTAGCTGAAGAACAGCTACTGACACCGGATTTTGTCCGAAAACCAGGGCTTAGCTTACAGCAAAGTGTATTAACCCAAGGCTGGCCAACACTAGCCTCATCCCGTGGTCGTTTTGTTTTTTTGTTTGATGGTCAGCCTGCTCAGCTCGAATTGTATCGTCAGCGGCATCCTTCTTTAGCTGGACGGGTGATGTTTGGTAACTATCCACCAGCCAGTGCAGAGGCGGCTATGGTGTTGCAGAATCAGCCGGAACAGCAGCTCGGGGCTATTCAACACTTAGTGCTACAGGGCTACATAGTGCGTACCCGCAGTGATGAATTTCATCCTACAGATTATTCCATTACAAGACGGGATACAGCTTTGCAAAGTGCAGCTCAGATTATTTCTACCGATTTTTATCCGCAGGCACCACAACAAACGCCGGATGGCAAAGCCGTGCAGTTTGAAGATAAAAGCTTATGGCGTTGTCATCCACTGTTAACTGAGCGATCTTGTGTGATTTCAGAATGATCAACAGGATCAGAAACCACAACTTTGTCTCTGGCTCTGCCGATAGTTAAAGACGCTCCGGATCTGAGTCTGGTTTTTGTAAGCGTTGAAATAACCAGCCAACCAGCACCAGACTTAAACCTAAGCCTATAAAAGACAAGGCTCTGAGCACCCCTGTTAAATCCTGTAGATCCACAACAAAAACTTTCAGCACTATAAGGCTTAATAAAACAAAACCTGCTTTGCGTACTGCGCTTCTGTGTTGCCATTGCGCCAGTAATACAGTGGTAATAGCCAGAGTTAAAAAGACCAGCGAATAGCTGTATTGCTCAGCCACCGAAGTGGGTAAACTCAGCAGGATGTGCCCCTCTTGCCAGAAATGCCGGATAGCACCAGTCAGGTACAAAAAACCGCTGGTCAGTGCAGCGTACAGAGCTGCTTTTTTTAAACGAATGTGAAGTGGCAGGCGGCTAAAACCCCAGAAAAGCACTGCAGGTAAACCCCACAACAGCAGCAACAAATTCAGCACAGGTAAGGCTCCCAAAGATTGTTGTTGCCAGAAAGGGTTATCCGACAGGCTAAGTTGCAGATGAGCCAGACTCACCAGAGCCATTAATAGTGCGCTGGCTGTTCGGTAAAGTACGGCTGTATTACCAGCTTTTGTGCTACGCCATTGATACACCCAGGCCATCAATAACCAGTTAAAGGCCTGAACACTCAGAGTGGTGAAATTCATCTCGGTAAAATCAACCACACCGCTATTCAGCCAGTACTGGGTTTGTACTGTGATAAAGACAGCCAGCAAGTGCAGTAAAGCGCCTTCCAGATAACTCCGAAGTGGGCTGGTAAACCATAAATACCAACTCAAAGCAAAACAGAGCAAAGCGACGGGATAGACCACAAAAGACCAGTGCAGACCGAACAACAGTTCAGTTTCGTAGTGTCCGAGCAGAGGGGCACTCGTCAGACGAAGCAGAACTACAGCAGCTATCAGTTTGATCAGCCAGTGCGGCACTGGCATTTTGAGCCTGATGCCCAATAACGTCAGCAGCACCAGTTGAGCTGCTATAGCCAGGGTTAACGCTGCATCGGCAAGCCATAAAGTAAAACACAGGGTCAGAGCAAAATTGGCACCGGCCATCCGGATAAAAGCAGCGGCTTTGTAGCTGGTTTTCAGGGCCATGGCACTTTGGGTTGCAACCAGAAGCAAGGCTAAAAAAGTCCAGAGTAGCTGTAACTGCTGTTGCACGTTAAGGCTGGCCTGGGCCTGACTTATGCCAACGAATAAGACAGGAAGCACGGCCAAAGCGCTGCTCCATTGCAGACGTTCCGGCCATTTAAGCGCCAGGCTGCAAAGTGGCATCAGCAGGGCAGTGAATAACACCAAGTGCTGTTTGACACTGGTGCTGCTCAGGGCGTAAGGATTGTCAGACAGTGCCAGAGGTTGAGTGAGCAGCCAGCACAGGACAGGGATAAAACTCAGCCAAATCAGCAGCTCCATTTTGCTTTGGGTTGCAGCACAACCAAACATCAGCAATAGAAGCACCAACAGGCCAGTAAAACTGATCAGATCTGTTGTATCAAGCAAGGCAAAGCAGGCCAGTACCACCAGAGCCAGACTTAATATCATCTCACGATTAAATGGCCACCAGTTGCGCATGGGCTGATGCCTAAACTCCAGCTGTCCGGTGCTAAAGCCAATACCGGGTAACCAGACCAAGAGAGCAAAACTGCCGCAAAGCACTCCCCAGAAGGCCCATAACTGAGTAGAACTGGCAATCCAGATGGAAGCAAAAAGCCATAACAGATGAGCGGACATTGGCAGCCACCAGAGCCAGGCTCGTTTCACCTGCTGTTCCACTAAGACGGAAGAAGTGGTGACCAGGGAGATATAAGCCAATAAAGCAGGCACGTTAGCTGAATCTGTGGAGACCAGCACTGGCACAGCGTAGGCTCCGACTATACCTATCAAAGCTAACAAAGGGCCTTGTCTCAGAGAGAGCCAGGATGCAGCCAGGGCAATACTAGCTAACAGCGGAAAAGCGACAGCCGGGCTTATCAGTTGATACCATTCCAGCCCCACCAGCACGGCAGCGTACAGGCTGATAAAACCACCGCTCGATAAAGCGGCAGGTGCATAGTTGGTCAGTTCATGACCTCGGCTGCGTTTATGCAGCCATTCACTGGCAATCAGCAAAAGCAGACCAAAGAGGAGGCCGCTGGCCACCCGTAAAGCCGGCGACAGCCAACCTGAATCCAATGAATGTTTGACTAAAAAAATGCCGCCTAAAGCCAAAGCTAAGGCACCAACCCAAACCATGCCTCTTTTGATCAGTTGTTGCTCTATCCAGGCGAAAATCACAGAATATGCATCAGTCGACTGGGCCAGCTCTGGTGTTGTTATTGCTACAGCAGCTTGGGGCAGAGGTATAGGCGTATAGGGATGGAGTGGATTCTGCTCGACCTCAGGCTCCTTTGTTGCAACGGGGGCGGCTGGCACCGAACCCTGATTTTTGAGTTGTCTTTTCAGCTCTGTCAGTTCAGCTTTGACTTTCTGTAACTGCAGTAAAGCCGTGATACCACAAGCAGCACCTGCCACTATCAGAAGCACCAATAAAACGGCCAGACTGCTCATAAGGTTGCCCTTTGAATGAATGGGATAAAAGGCATCCGGACACTCCGTTGCACCATGAGGAAGTTCACAATAACTTCCGCTGGAGTGGGCCGCAACCTTAATGTTACGGCCTGAACCAGAGTTTAGCGATCCTGCTGCTTCAGCAAATGCTTCAACTCTTGTAATTCCTGTTGGATCTCTCGGAGTTGCTGATGCACCAGTTGTTGTTCAGCCAGTTCCGCTTTTTTATCTTCTGCTCTTTCTGCCGCATGCTCCTGATCGGTAAAGGTTTGCATGGTGTTGACGATAATGGCGATAAACAGGTTCAGCATGGTAAAAGTGGCGATCAGGATAAAAGGCACAAAAAAGGCCCAGGCGTAGGGGTACTGTTCCATCACAGGACGGGAAATGCCCATGGACCAGCTTTCTAATGTCATCACCTGAAACAGGGTGTAAAAAGAGGCACCAAGAGAGCCAAACCATTCAGGGAAAGCCTGACCAAACAACTTGGTTGCGATGACGGCGAAGACGTAATAAATCAGCACTAACACCATAGCGATGGAGCCTAAACCTGGTAAAGAACCCAGTAAGGCTGAGACCACCCGGCGCATCGAAGGCACAATCGACAATAAACGTAGTACCCGCAATACCCGTAAAGCCCGCAGCACTGAAAATTGTCCTGTGGCAGGCATCAGGGCTATAGCCACCACCGCAAAATCAAACAAACTCCAGGGGTCTTTAAAAAAGTTGAGGCGATAAGCAAAAATCCGCAGCAGCAATTCCAGCACAAAAACCGACAGCAATACCTTGTCTGCCAGTAGGATCACAGCACCAAAGTTTTGCATCAGCGTGGCTGAGGTTTCCAGCCCTAATAAAATGGCGTTGATTAAAATCAGTACTAAGATACTGTGGCTAAACCAGTTTTTTTCCACCAGTTGTTGCACTTTGTGTTGCAGCTGTTGTTTCATTTTTCCCTCTGAAGATTCAAAAATATGCCGCATTGTATCTGCCGTTTTGTGACTTTGATAGCGGGTGTTCAGGCCAAGATCTGTGTTGTCAAACTACTGTCCCGAATACTGGCTTATATCTTGCTTTGCTGTTCGCAAGGACTAAAGGACGCATTTTATGAAACTGGATAACAGCAATCTTTTTGAATCATTAAGCCAAATCCGCTCTGGTCAGTACTCAGCTATGTACGCAGCAGTGGCGAAAAAGGAAGCTCAGTCTGTAGCGGATCCTGCAGACAAGCCAGTGGACAACGGCACAGGCCAGGTGGGCGATGGTAAAACCCTGACCTTTGATACGATGAGCCGCAAGCAATTGTCCGACTGGCTGACCAAAGGCCTTCAGAGCTGAAAAATTCCTGCGGAGCAGGAGCAGGCGTTTCGGGTGTTATTGTATTCAGGTAAAACTGAAAGTTCTGATGATCAAAGCGGTGCTGATACTACTGCTGTTGATTTTATGGCAAAAGCAAAAGAAGCGGTGCAAAGCGCTGTACAGCGCAACGATACAAGCTCGATCCGGTTTTGGGCCAGCGCTATCGCCACCATGAATCAATTTCAGGGCAAAGCAGCATAAGGCAGCAGGCGCTGCCCTATAAAAATGCTTATTCAAAGGGCGACAATAAGGTCCGAAGCGCAGGGCGCAATGCCAGCAATATAGTGTCTTTTTGCAGCTCAGGATACAAAGTCCGGCGTATTGCTAAACCTCCTATCATGGCAAAAATGACATTGATACGGGCGTCCAGCTCTTTGTCTGTTGAATCCTTCACCAGACTACGTTCCCCTGTTAATAAACGCCGCATTCTGGCCCGGGCATGGGTATCGGACTGCTGCATCAAAAATGCCATTTTTTGATTGCGCGCTGCTTCGGCCAGCATTTCCAGCTCCAGAGCATTTTTGTCTTTATCTATATGGCGTTCGACCCCCTGATCTGCGCCATCCAGCATAATGGTCAGCAGCTCACCCGGATCGTCTTCAAACTGCTGAAAGACAGAAAACATTTCTTCCATATCGCGCTGAATAATAGCTTCGATAATGGCTTCTTTACTGTCGAAATAATTGTAAATATGGCCCGGGCTCATCCCTGCAGTTTTTGAGATCTCTGCCATACCAGCACCATGGTAACCTTTACGGCGGAAACACTCGGCTGCCGCTGTCAGGACCTGATTTCTCCGCGCTTCTGCCAACGCCGGATCTGTATGTCTTTTTGCTGTTTTTTCTGTCATAGGGAACTCCGACACCGGGCCTTACGACCCGGTGATCACGCATTAATCGGCTGACGCACTCATGCTGTTCTGCCAGCCACCGCCGAGCACTTTATACAAACTAATCTGGCTGGCAAGCAAAGCTTGCTGACCGCTGATCAATTGTTGTTGTGCGCTGTACCAG
>CAMLSF010000195.1 GCA_946482615.1 uncultured Chromatiaceae bacterium
CCTGTACTGATCGAAGGTAAGGCAATTCAGTTACACCCATTGGTCTGTGCTGCATACAACGCCGACTTCGACGGTGACCAGATGGCCGTTCACGTGCCTCTGACCATTGAAGCTCAGTTAGAAGCCCGCGCGCTGATGATGTCGACGAACAACGTTCTGTCACCAGCCAACGGTGAGCCAATTATCGTTCCTTCACAGGACGTTGTATTGGGTCTGTATTACATGACGCGTGATGCTATCAACGCCAAAGGCGAAGGCATGCTGTTCAAGAGCCCGAAAGAGGCCGAAAAAGCATTCCGTGCCGGTGTTGCCAGCTTACACGCCCGTGTCAAAGTACGTATCACTGAAGTGACTATTGCCGAAGACGGCAGCCGTACTTCTGTGACTGCAGTACGTGACACTACAGTAGGCCGTGCCATTCTGTACTCCATCATGCCGGAAGGCTTAGCCTTTGATTCAATCAACCAGGCTATGGGTAAGAAACAGATTTCACGTTTACTGAACGGCTCTTACCGTCGTATTGGTCTGAAAAATACCGTTATTTTAGCGGATCAGATCATGTACACAGGTTTCCATTACGCCATGTTATCTGGTGTCTCTGTTGGTATTGACGATATGGTCATCCCGGCAGCCAAGGTTGATATCATTTCTGCTGCAGAAGCTGAAGTGGCTGAGATCCAGGACCAGTTCCAACAAGGTTTGGTTACAGCCGGTGAAAAGTACAACAAAGTTATCGACATTTGGTCAACTGCCAACGAAGCCTTATCTAAGGCGATGATGGACAACTTATCGAAAGAGTCAGTGGTCGATCGCGAAGGCAATACAGTCACTCAACCGTCATTTAACTCTGTTTATATGATGGCCGACTCTGGCGCACGGGGCTCACCAGCTCAGATCCGTCAGTTAGCCGGTATGCGTGGTCTGATGGCTAAACCAGATGGTTCAATCATCGAAACGCCAATTACTGCGAACTTCCGTGAAGGTCTGAGCGTACTTCAGTACTTCATCTCTACTCACGGTGCCCGTAAAGGTTTGGCGGATACAGCGTTAAAAACAGCAAACTCCGGTTACCTGACCCGTCGTCTGGTAGACGTTGCACAAGACTTAGTGGTGACTGAAGCTGACTGTGGTTCCACAGAAGGCATCATGATGAAACCGCTGATCGAAGGTGGTGACGTTGTAGAAGGTCTGCGTGAGCGCGTATTAGGTCGTGTAGTGATCGGTGACGTAGTGGTTCCTGCCACTGGCGAAGTACTGGTTGAAGACGGCACTATGCTCGACGAGAAGCTGTGTGATGCGATTGAAAAGCACTCTATTGACGAAGTTTATGTTCGTTCTGTAATTACCTGTCAGACCAACTTTGGTGTATGTGCCAAGTGTTACGGTCGTGATTTGGCCCGTGGCCACATCATCAACGCCGGTGAAGCTGTTGGCGTTATCGCTGCACAGTCCATCGGTGAACCAGGTACACAGTTAACGATGCGTACATTCCACATCGGTGGTGCGGCGTCACGGTCATCTGCTGAGAACAGCGTACAAGTGAAAAACTCAGGTATCCTGAAGTTACACAACGCCAAGTTCGTACGTAACAGTGACAACAAAATTGTTATCACTTCACGTTCAGCTGAAGTCACAGTGTTCGACGAGCAGGGTCGTGAGAAAGAGCGTTACAAGCTGCCATACGGTTCTGTGTTAGCTACAGATGACAACGCCAAGGTCACATCAGGCCAAATCGTTGCAAGCTGGGATCCGCACTCTCACCCAATTATCGTGGAACGTGGTGCCAAGGTCTCTCACAGCGATGTGGATGATACCAACACTGAAGTTCAGCAGGACGACCTGACTGGTTTAACCCGTACTGTGGTAAAAGACCTGTCCAAGGCCAATGCGAAAGAACCTAAGTTAATTTTAGAAATGGATGATGGTGCATTACAGGAAATCCGCTTACCGAGCTTCACCACTATTGAAGTGGCTGATGGTTCGAATGTAAAAGCCGGTGCTGTATTAGCCCGTATTCCACAAGAAAGCTCGAAAACACGCGACATCACCGGTGGTCTGCCACGCGTTGCTGACTTGTTCGAAGCCCGTAAGCCAAAAGATCCTGCCATCCTGGCGGAAATCTCTGGTGTGATCAGCTTCGGTAAAGAAACTAAAGGCAAACGTCGTCTGATCATCACGCCAGAGCAAGGTGATTCTCATGAAGAGATGATCCCGAAATGGCGTCAGGTGAACGTGTTCGAAGGTGAACGTATCGAAAAAGGTGAAGTGATCTCCGAAGGTCCAGAGTCACCACACGATATCCTGCGCTTACGTGGTATCCACCATGTAGCCAGTTACATCGTGAATGAAGTACAGGATGTATACCGTCTGCAAGGCGTTAAAATTAACGACAAGCACATCGAGACCATCATTCGTCAAATGCTGCGTAAATGTTTAATCATTCACCCGGGTGACAGTGAGTTCTTAGAAGGTGAAATGGCGGAAGTGTCACGCGTTAATATCGCAAACGCTGAACTGGAAGCTGCAGGTAAGATCCCTGCGAAGTACGAGCGGTCGTTGTTAGGTATTACCAAAGCATCACTGTCAACGGACTCTTTCATTTCTGCGGCGTCGTTCCAGGAAACCACGCGCGTATTAACAGAAGCTGCGGTTGGCGGAAAGTTCGACGAGCTGCGTGGCCTGAAAGAAAACGTTATTGTCGGTCGTTTGATCCCTGCAGGTACTGGTTTTGCGTATCACCAAAACCGTATCCGTCAGCGTCAACGTATCGCCAATGGCGAAGTCGCTGAACCGGCGATGAGTGCAGAAAGTGCTGAACAGGCTCTGACTGACGCTCTGAATATGGACTTGTCTGGCAACGACGAATAAGTCGGAGCCGCAAATTGGGGTGGTCGCCAGCAAATGACCGCCCCTTTTTGTTCCTTGACAGGTCAAAGGTTGACCAGTAGAATTCCGCAGCCCCAAATTTGGGTGCGGAATTTTCACGTTTATAGGTAGTTATTAACCAGGAGTATTTAATGGCAACAATCAACCAGCTAGTGCGTAAGCCGCGCAGCCTGGTGGTCGCTAAGAGCACCGTACCGGCGCTTGAAGCTTGCCCACAGAAGCGTGGTGTTTGTACCCGCGTATACACCACCACACCTAAGAAGCCTAACTCTGCATTACGTAAAGTATGCCGTGTTCGTTTAACCAACGGATTCGAAGTGACTTCTTACATCGGCGGTGAAGGCCACAACTTACAGGAACACAGTGTTGTTCTGATCCGTGGCGGCCGGGTAAAAGACCTTCCAGGTGTGCGTTATCACACCGTACGCGGCACTTTAGACTGTGCTGGCGTTAAAGATCGTAAGCAAGGCCGTTCTAAATACGGCGCTAAACGGCCGAAGAATAAATAACTTAACTCCGTTAAGTAAGGCCAAACTAAGTAACTTTTTTCATTAAAAGTTTTGGAATCCCCTGAAGCAATCGGAGTTTCGAATGCCAAGAAGACGCGTCATAGGTCAACGTAAAATCCTTCCAGATCCTAAGTTCGGAAGTGAATTACTTGCCAAGTTCGTAAACGTCGTAATGATCGACGGTAAAAAATCTACAGCTGAATCAATTGTATACGGCGCATTAGACATCGCTGCGACAAAATCTAAAAAAGCTGAACTGGATCTGTTCGAAGTTGCATTAGACAACATTCGTCCTACTGTGGAAGTTAAATCACGCCGTGTGGGTGGTTCTACGTACCAGGTTCCATGTGAAGTTCGTCAGGTTCGTCGTAACGCTTTAGCTATGCGTTGGTTGGTTGAAGCTGCCCGTAAACGTGGCGAGAAATCAATGGCCCAGCGTTTAGCTGGTGAAATGCTGGATGCCGTTGAGAATAAAGGTTCTGCTGTTAAGAAACGTGAAGACGTTCACCGTATGGCTGAAGCAAACAAAGCGTTTGCTCATTTCCGCTGGTAAGACAGACCTTTTTAAGAGGATTCGATTGTGGCACGTACAACTCCTATTGAGCTTTACCGGAATATCGGTATTTGTGCTCACGTTGACGCGGGTAAAACCACGACAACTGAACGAGTTTTGTTCTATACCGGCTTGTCTCACAAGATCGGTGAAGTTCATGACGGCGCCGCCACGATGGATTGGATGGAACAGGAGCAGGAACGTGGTATCACTATCACGTCCGCTGCGACTACGACTTTCTGGCGTGGTATGCAGGGCCAGTACCCTCAACATCGTGTAAACATCATCGATACACCGGGGCACGTGGACTTCACTATTGAAGTTGAACGTTCCCTGCGTGTCTTAGATGGTGCTGTTGTCGTACTTTGTGGGTCTTCAGGCGTCCAGCCTCAGACCGAAACAGTATGGCGTCAGGCAAATAAATACGAAGTTCCACGTTTGATCTTTGTAAACAAGATGGACCGCACTGGTGCTAACTTCCTGCGTGTTGTTAAGCAAGCCCGTGACCGTCTGAATCACACTATAGTGCCTGTTCAGTTACCTATTGGTTCTGAAGAGAACTTCCGTGGTGTGGTTGACTTGTTAAAAATGAAAGCTATCAACTGGAACGAAGCTGACCAGGGTATGACCTTCACGTACGAAGACATTCCTGCGGAGATGCTGGCCGAGTGTGAAGAGTGGCGTGCAAATATGGTTGAAGCAGCAGCTGAAGCCAACGAAGAGTTGATGGAACGTTATCTGGAAGGCGATGAGCTGACCGAAGACGAAATCCGTTCAGCTTTGCGTCAACGTACTCTTGCTAACGAAGTCGTGCTTGTGCTTTGTGGTTCTGCATTCAAAAACAAGGGCGTTCAGGCGATGCTTGACGCTGTGATTGAATACTTACCATCACCAACTGAAGTAAAAGCGATCAAAGGTATTAACGAAGATGAATCAGAAGGCGTACGCCATGCTGATGACGATGAGCCATTCTCGGCACTTGCGTTTAAAATCGCAACTGACCCATTCGTTGGCACATTAACTTTCTTCCGTTGTTACTCTGGCGTGATTAACTCTGGTGACAGTGTGTATAACCCTGTGAAGCAGAAGAAAGAGCGTATTGGCCGTATCGTTCAGATGCATGCCAATGACCGTCAGGAAATCAAAGAAGTTCGTGCTGGTGATATTGCTGCCGGTATAGGTTTTAAAGATGTGACTACAGGTGACACTTTATGTGACCCTGATCACATCATTACGCTGGAACGTATGGAATTCCCGGAGCCGGTAATTTCTGTTGCAGTGGAACCAAAAACCAAAGCTGACCAGGAAAAAATGGGTATTGCTCTGAGCAAACTTGCTGCTGAGGATCCATCATTCCGTGTTCATACCGACGAAGAAACCAGCCAGACTATTATTTCTGGTATGGGTGAGCTGCACTTGGAAATCATCGTGGATCGTATGAAACGCGAATTCAAAGTGGATGCAAACGTCGGTAAACCTCAGGTCGCTTATCGCGAAACTATTCGCGCCAGCACTGAAGTTGAAGGTAAATTTGTTCGTCAATCTGGTGGTCGCGGTCAATTTGGTCATTGCTGGCTGAAAATCGAACCTCAGGAAGAAGGCAAAGGCTATGAGTTCGTTAATGCTGTGGTGGGCGGTGTAATTCCAAAAGAATACATTCCTGCGATCGACAAAGGCATTATCGAACAAATGAAAAACGGTATCCTTGCTGGTTACCCGGTCATTGACGTGAAAGTAACCGTATTCGATGGTTCATACCACGATGTGGACTCAAACGAAATGGCGTTCAAAGTTGCCGCCTCTATGGGCTTCAGAAAAGGCGCACTGCAAGCTAAGCCAGTGATCCTCGAACCCATCATGAAAGTTGAAGTGGTAACACCGGAAGACTTCATGGGTGACATCGTCGGTGACTTAAACCGTCGTCGCGGTATCATCAACGGTATGGAAGATGCTCCTGGTGGTATCAAGATCGTTGATGCTCAGGTTCCTTTGTCCGAGATGTTTGGTTATGCAACCAGCATGCGTTCATTGACCCAGGGCCGTGCTTCTTATTCAATGGAACCATTGAAGTACATGGAAGCACCAAACAACGTGACAGAAGCAATTATTGCAGCTCGTAGCAGTACTGGTAGTAACGATTAATCACTTAATTTGGTCCACTTTAAGTTGGATCTATTTAACAGAAGGTAATTAAAATGGCTAAGGCTAAATTCGAACGTAATAAACCGCACGTTAACGTGGGCACCATCG
>CAMLSF010000196.1 GCA_946482615.1 uncultured Chromatiaceae bacterium
GGTACACGGCCATAAGTAATTTCGCCGGTTTCACGGTCGTAAATACGGGTTGACTGGCTGATATAAACGCCCATAGAAAGTACTGCACCTTCTTCGATGATTACACCTTCCACGACTTCAGAGCGGGCACCGATAAAGCAGTTGTCTTCAATAATAGTTGGGTTAGCTTGCAGTGGCTCTAATACACCACCAATGCCTACGCCACCGGATAAATGCACGTTTTTACCGATCTGAGCACAGGAGCCCACAGTGGCCCAGGTATCGACCATAGTGCCTTCACCTACATAAGCACCTATATTGACGTACGAAGGCATCAGCACCACGTTTTTGTCGATAAAGCTGCCTTTACGCACTGCGGCAGGAGGCACAACACGAACGCCTTCAGCGACAAAACGCTCGTGTGTGTAGTCAGCAAATTTCATTGGTACTTTATCGAAGAAACGGTTTTCAGCGCCATCCATTACCTGATTGTCATTGATACGGAAAGACAATAACACCGCCTTTTTCAACCACTGGTGTGTCACCCATTCGCCTGCGACTTTTTCGGCAACACGGGCTTTACCACTGTCCAAAAGTTCAATAGCAGCAGTCACAGCGGCTTTGACTTCAGCAGTGACTGTAGATGGAGTAATGGATGCACGTTGTTCAAACGCGGCTTCGATAATGGATTTTAAATCTGACAAAACTTTATCCCTCTGTCACATGAGTTAATTGTTCGACAAGAACACGGCGCAGCTGTGATTGTTGATCGGCATCAAGCGCCTGATCCTGTCTCGTTGAAATCATAAAAAAGTCTTCGGCTTTTTCGCCTATGGTGGTGATTTTGGCGGCGTGAATGCTGATCTCACATTGCTGGAAGACAGAGCCTATATCGGCCAATAAACCCGGCATATCCAAAGCGGTAATTTCCACCATAGTGCGGTGTTTATTGGTCCCCGGAATAAACACCACTTTGGGCGCTATATTAAAGGGCCGCATCTGGCGGGATAAACGTTGCTTAGCGCGGGATAAGTCCGGTTTGCCGCTAATATAGGTTTCCAGCGCCCGTTTCAGGCTTTGTAAACGGGATGGCGAGGTGACAGGCTCACCGTTTTGCTCCAGCACCACAAAGGTATCCATTGCATAACCATCTTTATTGGTCATGATCTGGGCATCAAAAATATTGACCTTTTTGCTATCGAGCGCCGCCACTAAATGGGCAAATAAGTTGTCCTGATCCGGTGTATAAACAAAAACCTGGGTGCTGCCCCGGTAAGGGGTTTTATCCACCAGCACTAAAGGCTCGTTTGGATCTTTGTGGCGCAAAATATGTTCACAGTGCCAGACAATTTGTTTGGGGTTGTAACGGGCAAAATAATCCGCTTTGATCCTGCCCCATAACTGCAGCACTTCTTGTTCGGTAAACCCTTGTTTTTGCAAAAGCTTCATGGCTTCTGCCTGGTTTTCACGGATCAGATCGCGCAAATCCATGGGTTTTTCCAGGCCACGGCGGAAGGCTTTTTGGGTGCCTAAATACAGCTCGCGTAATAACGAGCCTTTCCAGTCATTCCACAAATTGTCATTGGTGGCGCGGATATCGGCCAGCGTCAGACAATACAGATAGTTCAGGCGGGTTTCGTCCCGCACTTTATCCGCAAATTCAGCAATTACAGCAGGGTCATGAATATCGCGGCGCTGGGCTGTCACCGACATCAATAAATGGCTTTCCACCAACCAGGCCAGCAGCTTACTGTCAAAGTCGCTTAACTTATGCAGTTTGCCAAATTCACGCGCATCCAGAGAACCAAGCTCTGAGTGATCACCACCCCGGCCTTTGGCTATATCGTGGAAAATACCGGCCAGATATAAAATCTCCGGTTTTTCCATACGTTTGACTATGTCAGTGCAAAGCGGAAACTCGTTTTCAAACCCAGCCTGTGAGTAGCGGTATAAATTCTTCAGCACCCTGTGAGTGTGTTCATCCACAGTGTAGGCATGGAATAAATCAAACTGCATCTGGCCAACAATATTGCGCCAGGCCGGCAGGTAAGAGGCCAGAATACCGTGGCGGTGCATCAGCGTAATGGCTCTGTCCATACCACGCGGATGCCGCATAATACTCATAAAAAGCTGGCGGCAGGCTTCATAATCCTGCAAATCCCCCATCAGACGCCGCCGCACTAAGCGCAGTAAACGTATGGTATCTGAATGAATGCCGGTGATATTGGAGTTATTGGCGATATGCCAGAACAAGCGCAGGATATTTTCACGCCGCGCAAAAACTGCATTGTCGGTCGCGCGGATTAAATGGCCGGTCAGCTCAAAAAAGTCATCCAGCTTTTGCTGTTTCAGTTTACTTTGGCTATTGAGTATACTGCCGTCAAAATACTGCAACAGCATATCGTTTAGCTCAGCCACCCGTTGCACCGTCTGGAAAAACCGTTTCATCATACGTTCAACAGAGGCTTTGCCGTCATCACCAAAACCTAAACGTTTGGCGACAGCCGGCTGGTAGTCAAACAAGATACGGTTTTCGTTACGACCTGATTCAATATGCAGGGCAAAACGCATTTGCCATAAATAAGCTTCACACTCCATCAGCTCCTGGTATTCATCTTCGGTCAGGTACTGATAAGCAACCAGTTCACGCATGGTTCTGGTATTAAAGTGCTTTTTCGCCACCCAGCCTATGGTTTGGATATCACGAAGACCACCAGGGTTGGCTTTTAAATTCGGTTCCAGGTTGTAGGCTGTGCCGTGATACTGGGCATGACGCTGCTGCTGTTCGTCACGTTTGGCCTGGAAAAATGCCTGAGAAGTCCAGAAATTGTCTTTACAGACCTGAGCCTGTAACTCATCAAACAACTCTTTGCTGCCGGTCAGCAGACGCATTTCCATCAGGTTGGTGGCAATGGTGATGTCTTCTTTGCCTAAAGTGACAGATTCTTTCACGCTACGCACACTGTGGCCGACTTCTAATCGTAAGTCCCACAGCAGGGTAATAAACTGGCTGATTTGTTCTTTTTGCTGAGCGTCGAGTTTGCTGTCGGTCAGCAACAGCAGGTCGATGTCGGAGCAGGGATGTAATTCACCCCGGCCATAACCCCCTACGGCAATCAGACTGATTTTTTTGTGTTTATGCAGATCAAAATGTTGCCATAAAGACACCAGCACCTCGTCGATAAAACGGGCTCTGGCTTTGACCAGACTGGCGATGGTTTGATGCTCAAAAGCATTTTTCAGCCAGTCGTTAAACTCGGCAAAATGTTTTTTGTAACTCTCCAGAGTACATAAACCAGGTAAAGACTTATTAAACGCCAGCGCCATGTTCATTTGCTTTACCTCAGGTCTTAAGCGGCCGCCGCTTGTGCGGTATGGGCTTATTCGGCCGTGACTATCCGTTCTATGGTGTCGTCAGATCTCAACGTTAAAATTTCGCAGCCTGTGTCAGTCACTACAATAGTGTGCTCAAACTGCGCTGATAAACTACGATCTTTAGTCACAACCGTCCAGCCGTCTTTTAACAATTTACTGTGACGTTCACCTGCGTTGATCATAGGCTCTATGGTCAGACACATACCTGTTTTTAAGGTATCACCTGTACCAGGACGGCCATAATGCAAAACTTGCGGGTCTTCGTGGAAGACCTGACCTATGCCATGACCACAGTACTCACGCACTACGGAGTAGCTGTGATGCTCTGCATGTTGTTGAATCACAAAACCAATATCACCTAAACGGGCGCCGTTTTTCACTTTGCGGATGCCTTTGTACAGACATTCCTGAGTCACACGTATTAAACGGTCTGCCATAATGCTTGGCTTACCTATAACAAACATTTTTGACGTATCGCCGTGGTAACCGTCTTTGATGACAGTGATGTCGATATTGATAATGTCGCCGTCTTTGAGTTTTTTCTCTGGTGACGGAATACCGTGACAAATCACCTGATTGACTGAAGTACAGATGGATTTTGGAAACCCATGGTAATTCAGTGGAGCAGGGATAGCCTGCTGCACATCAACAATATAATTGTGGCAAATGGTGTTCAGCTCTTCGGTGGTGACACCGGCTTTGACATAAGGCTCAATCATCTCTAATACTTCGGCGGCTAACTTACCTGCCACACGCATTTTTTCGATCTGATCTGCTGTTTTAATAATCGCGGCCATGCCATCTCTCTCTGCTGTAAAAATACACATTTCATTGTGTTTCAAGGGTGCTTATGGTATAAAGCGCGCCGCGATTTGGCAAATCAGATTCTGCTAAAAACGCAAAACGCAGATTAAAACTGCAATTAACTAAACAACACACATACATCGACACATAAGCCGGGGTGCTGCAACTCATTGAGTTTCGGTCGGTTTTATGGGGTGTATGGAGGCCCAACCCCATTATTGAGGAATATTCTAATGGCAAAAGTTTCTATGCGCGATATGCTCCAGGCGGGCGTACATTTCGGTCACCAAACACGTTACTGGAACCCAAAAATGAAGCCATTCATTTTCGGCGCTCGTAACCGTGTTCACATCATCAACCTGGAACAAACTGTTCCAATGATGAACGATGCTCTGGCTTTCATTCAGTCTGTTGCTGCTAAAAAAGGCAAAATCCTGTTTGTTGGTACTAAGCGCGCTGCCTCTGAAGCGATCAAAGAAGCTGCTTTGCAAGTTGACCAGTACTATGTAAACCACCGTTGGTTAGGTGGCATGCTGACAAACTGGAAAACTGTTCGCCAGTCTATCAAGCGTTTAAAAGACCTGGAATCTCAAAGCCAGGACGGTACTTTCGACAAGCTGACTAAAAAAGAAGCTTTAGACCGTACCCGTGAAATGGACAAGCTGGAAAAAAGCTTAGGCGGTATCAAAGACATGGGCGGCTTGCCTGATGTTCTGTTTGTGATCGATGCCGACCACGAACACATTGCAATTAAAGAAGCCAACAACCTGGGTATTCCAGTGGTATCTATCGTTGATACTAACTCTGATCCTAAAGGTGTTGACTTTGTGATCCCTGGTAACGATGACGCTATCCGCGCTATCCAGTTATACCTGGGCGCAGTCAATCAGGCCATCACTGAAGGCCGCAGCAAAAACATCGAAGTTCAGGCAGAATCTGAAAACTTCGTAGCTGCTGAGTAATTGCATTGTCTCTGTAGTCTTGTCATCAGGGCTACATAAAGCAAGTTTAAACTTACAGGGGCATTTGCCCCTGTTTGTCCACGAAAAAATTTTGCGAGGAACTCCCCATGGCTGTAACTGCCGGTTTGGTAAAAGAATTACGCGAGCGCACTGGCGCTGGCATGATGGACTGCAAAAAAGCTTTAGAAGAAACTGCAGGTGACATCGAAGGCGCAATCGAATTAATGCGTAAAAATGGTCAGGCTAAAGCTGCCAAGAAAGCTGGCCGTATCGCCGCTGAAGGTACTGTGATCACGCGCGTTGGTAACGGTTACGCTGTTGCAATCGAATTTAACTGTGAAACAGATTTCGTAGGTCGTGACGCAAGCTTCCTGGCTTTTGCTAACGCTGCAGCTGATCTGGCTCACGCCAACAAGCTGTTTACTGTTGAAGAGTTGTCTGCAGCTCAACTGGGCGACAGCACAGTTGAAGAAGCCCGCGCTACACTGGTGACTAAAATCGGTGAAAACATCGCTATCCGCCGTATCTCTGTAGTTCAGGGCGACGTGATTGGTCAGTACACTCACTCAGGCCGTATCGGTGTGTTAGTGGTACTGGAAGGCGGTAACGAAGATATCGCTAAAGATGTGGCTATGCATGTTGCTGCTAACAACCCTTCATTCCTGACTCCAGAGTCAGTGCCAGCTGAAGTTGTTGCTAAAGAGCAGGAAATCCAGATCGAAATCGCGATCAACAGCGGCAAGCCAAAAGAAATCGCAGAGAAGATGGTTGCTGGTCGTATGACCAAGTTCACTGGCGAAGTTTCTTTAACTGGCCAGCCTTTCGTTAAAGATCCTTCAATCACGACTGGTGATTTCCTGAAACAAAACGGTGCTAAAGCTGTTAGCTTTATCCGTTTAGAAGTAGGTGAAGGCATCGAGAAGCAGGAAACTGATTTCGCTGCTGAAGTTGCTGCGCAAATCGCTGCTGCGAAGAAGTAATTTACGCTTTAGCAATGCTTTGAAACCAGCTAGAATAACCGCGACCTGACCTTCGTCTGTCGCGGTTTTTTTATGT
>CAMLSF010000197.1 GCA_946482615.1 uncultured Chromatiaceae bacterium
ATACACGATGCAAGTACCTACTGCTTGTTGTTGCATCAACTTTAATAAATCGTCCGGATGCTGCCATCCTGCCACTGTAATATTACGTTTCAGTGCCTGGGCAGTTTCGAGCGCTGCATCCAGTTTTACTTTCATGCCCCCTTTAATCACCCCATCTGTGACCAGTTGCTGCGCTTCGGCCGCAGTTAAAGTGGGGATAAGCTGCATATTGGCGTCGAGAATACCTGGCACATCGGTCAGTAACACCAGTTGGCCCTGCACCAGCTGACAAATAGCAGCGGCTGCAATATCAGCATTTACATTTAACAGCTGGCCTTCGGCACTTAAACCAATAGAGCTGAACACGGGAGTAAAACCCTGAGCTAACAAAGTAGTCAATAGCAGTGGGTTGCCTGCTTTGGCTATACCCACAGCACCCAATTTATGATTAATATCAAACTCCAGACTGCCACCTGCAGCCAGGCTTAAACCTACAGGATTTAATCCCTGCAACGTGGCGCGGGCCACCATATCTGCGTTGACAGCACCGTCTAAAGCACCGGTGATCACCGGCATTTGTTCGGCTGGTGATACCCGTTGGCCATCAATTTTCTGCGTAGCGAAGCCAAATTTAGCCAGCCACTGATCAACCTGATCACCACCACCATGCACCAGTACGATCGGATACTGAGTTTTCAGCTCGGCACAAACTTTTAATAAGGCATCTAAAGCGGCCTGATCCTGTAATAAACGGCCACCCATTTTCAGTACTAAAGGTGTCTGGCTCATTCTGCTGCTCCTGCAAATAAACCTGCGGTTTCAGGTGCACCAAATTTAATATTGGCCGCCTGCATCGCCTGAGCAGCAGCACCTTTGAGCAAGTTATCAATAGCGGACACTATCACCAGTTGCTCACCATCCTGTTGCCAGTGGATATCACAAAATGGTGTGCCAGCCACATCAGCCACATTGGGCGAATGTTTGACTAAACGTACCAATGGCTTAGCAGCGTAAGCCTGCCGGAAAGCAGCAGCGACCTGCTCTGCAGTAACACCAGACTTTAAAGTCACCACGCTGGTGGCCAGAATGCCACGCTTAAAGTTGCCTAAATGGGGCGTAAACACTACTTTGCGGCCCAAATTCTGCTCGATTTCAGGTCTGTGTCTGTGTTTAAAGAAACCATAGGCATTTAAGCCCACTTCGCAAAAGGAGGTGTTTAATGCTGCTTTACGGCCTGCACCTGACACACCGCTGGTGGCGTTAATCACAGGAATACAGCCATCGGCCACTAAACCTGCTTTTAATAAAGGTAATAACGCCAGCGAACAGGCCGTTGGGTAACAACCAGGCACAGACACCAGCTGTGGCAACGGCTTATCCAGCCACTCCATCAGGGAATATACTGCTTGCTCCAGCAGCTCCGGATGCTGATGCTCATAACCATAATACTTCGGATACAAAGCCGGATCTTTTAAGCGGAAAGCGCCGGATAAATCGAACACAGCTATGCCTTTGGCCAGTAATAAAGGCGTAACAGCTTCACTGGCTTCGTGCGGTAAAGCTAAAAAGGCCACATCCAGTTTGTCAGCTAAGTCTTCGACTAAATCGTCTGTCCACGGCTGAACCTGGATATCTACAACGCCCTGATAACGTGGATATAAATTAGAAAAAGGCTCAGCAGCGCGGCCAGCGGATGCAAAAGCGTAACTCAACTCAAAATACGGGTTCCGTGCCAACATAACGGCCAATTCAGCGCCGCTGTAGCCGGCAGCACCTAAGACAGCACTGCGCAGTTTGGTGGTAGAGGAAGTGGATTGAGTGGACATAGGTCGCTGAGTCTCCGAAAACAAAAATAATAAATGAAGGCCACGCCAAAAAAGTGTGGCCAGTGTAGTGGCTTCGCCATGCAGTTTCAAGAATTATTATGCTGAATTAGTGAATTTTTATTTTATTTAATTCATAAATTCAAACAAGCACCAGATCCACTGCAGAAAGACCACAGCTTAGACCAAAATGGCGCAGGGCAGAAGTCGCAATATGGCTGAATGCGTTAAAGACGGGCTTAGATTGTTGCGCCAGTTCATAAGCCTACAGCTTCACCTTGCGGATCGATATTCTGGCCCGGCAGGCTGTCCAGCGCATCAGCTAAGCTTGAATAAAAACTCAAAATGCCAGGCAAAGGTTGCACCCTGGCTTTGGCCAGAGTTTTTAGCGGTTGAAAGCTTAAGTCTGTCACCAGTAAATGAATACCCTGCTTTTCAGCAAGGCTGACCAGTTTGGTAAAGGCTGAAAGTCCACCGGCGTCCATCAAAGTCACAGCATCCATCACTAAAATAGCGCCTTGCTGCTGTTTGAGTTTTACCGATAGTTCACCAAAAACCCGGTCTGCTGCAGCAAAAAACAAAGGACCACTAATACGAAATGCTTTCCAGCCTTCAGGCAAAGGATCTGTCAGGTATTTTCTGTTATGACTGATATCCGCGACGCGGGTCATATCGGCCACTTGTTTCACAAAGAAAAAGGCCGCGATCACCATGCCGCAGCTGATGGCAATGACCATATCAAACAGCACAGTACAGCCAAAACAAATCAGGAAAATAATGATGTCGTTACGGGGCGCTGTTTTGAACAGATGCACAGCTTTAGGCGCTTCGCTCATATTCCAGGCCACCACCAACAGCAAAGCAGCCATAGCTGCCATAGGCAAATAGGCCAATACAGGTGCCAGCACCAGCAAAGCCAATAACACCACCAGTGCATGAACCATAGCGGCGACAGGCGATTGTGCACCAGCACGCACATTGGCAGCGGAGCGGGCTAAAGCTGCAGTGGAGGTAAAACCTCCTAAAAATGGCGCTACTATATTGCCTATGCCCTGGCCTAATAATTCACTGTTGGCGCTGTGCCTGCGCCCTGTCATCCCATCCAGCACCACGGCACACAGCAAAGATTCAATGGCCCCCAGCATGGCCATAGCAAAAGCTGCAGCCAATAAGTCTTTCACCATTTGAGTGCTGAATTCTAAGGCTTGCCCATCAGGGCCTGGCTGTAACCAGGGCCAGCTGAATTCAGGCAGTACAGCCGGAATGCCCTGTCCTAAAGAACCATCAGGCAACAGATAACTAAATCGGCTACCTATGGTATCCAGCTCCAAACCAAAGTGGGCCAACGCCATGGCTAAACAGGTTGCTACCACAATAGCGGGTAAATGCGGCGGCAAAGGCAGTTTGAGTTTAGGCCAGAGCAGCATCACAGTTAAAGTGACAGCAGCCACCAGCAAGGACGGCCAGTGCAGATCGGGGAAAGCAAAAGACAGTTGCTGCAGTTTTTCCAGATAATGTTCTGACATTTTGTCTATCGGCAAACCAAAGACGTCTTTAATCTGTAAAGTGGCAATCACCACAGCAATGCCGCTGGTAAAACCTAAGGTGACAGCTTCGGGGATGTATTCAATAAAACGGCCAAACCGCAAAGTGGCCATCAGGATCAGCATCACCCCAGACAAAATGGTGGCCAGCAGCAAACCCGCCAAACCATAACTTTGTGCCACAGGGTACAATATCACCACAAAAGCAGCGGTAGGCCCGCTGATGCTGTAACGGGAACCGCCGGTCAGGGCGATCAAAAAACCTGCGATCACAGCGGTGTACAAACCATATTGCGGCGGCACCCCACTGGCTATCGCCAGTGCCATCGCCAGAGGAATGGCAATAATACCCACAGTGATCCCAGCCAGCAGATCCAGCTTAAAAGCGCCAAAGCTATAACCTTCAGCCAGAGATTCCCGCAACGCGTGGCCAATACGCAAAGAAAATAAATAAGAGCGGTGCGACATCTGAATCCATCCGATAGCAAAACACAGACTGAGTGTAACTAAGTTTAACGACTAAGGTCTTGATGCCGAACAAAGATTTAGCTGTTTGGGACTAAAGTATAAGTAGATACCGGCTGATAGCTCACGCCTTGGTCTGAGCTGATAGAGTGATACAAGGCCACTTCTGTGCAAAGCAGACTTAAAGGCGGCACTGCTAATGGAAAAGCATCTACAGACTGAAACTTACGTGCAAGGGTGACATGAGGCACAAAAATTTCCGGCACAGGCGCATTTAGAAAAGGCAAAGCCAGCTGTTGCAGCTGTTGTTGTAAGGCCATCAGAGCTGCAGGAGGTTGTGAGATCCCCAGATACAACACTTTGGCCTGCCTGAACAGGTTTAGCTGGTCAAAACAAAGTTCAACCGGAGGATGTTCGCGAAACAGTTCCAGGCTTTGTGCCCATAACTCTTGTTGCACTGTCACATCTTGCTGGCCTAAAAACACCAGGGTCAGATGCAGCTTGTCGACTGAATGCCACCTGGCATCAGGCCAGAGCCCTGGCTGCTGATAGCCATGCAGCAGAGCTTGTTGTTCCGGACTGAATTTCAGACTGAGAAAGCATCTGTCGTTCATGCTCTGGCTCGCTTCAGGCTGTCACAGTCTGCGGCCGTACCCCTAATAAGTGACAAATAGCGTAACTCAATTCGCTGCGGTTTAAGGTGTAGAAGTGGAAATGATTCACCCCTTCACGGCTTAATACTTTCACCATCTCCATGGCTATATTAGCGGCCACCAGATTGCGGGTGGTGGCATCCTGCTCTAAACCTTCATAAGCCTTATTCATCCAGCCCGGTATAGCCACATTGGTCATAGTGGCGAATTTCTGCAATTGCTGAAAATTCGTCACAGGCAATATGCCCGGTACTATTTCCACATCTATACCCACAGCGGCGCAGCGGTCGCGGTACCGTAAGTATTTTTCCGGGTCAAAAAAGAACTGGGTAATAGCACGGGATGCGCCCGCATCCACTTTGCGTTTTAAGTTCAGCAAATCAAACTGAGCGTTGGGTGATTCCGGGTGAACTTCAGGGTAAGCGGCCACTGAAATATCAAAGTCGGCGACTGAACGCAAGATCTCTACCAGATCCGCAGCATACAAAGCTGGTTTTTCTTTATTACCAGGCGGTAAATCACCACGCAAAGCCACTATATGACGAATACCATTGTCCCAGTAGTCTTTGGCAATACGTTCAAGTTCAGCGCGGCTGGCATCCACACAAGTTAAATGCGGTGCTGCTATTAAGCCGGTGCGTTGTTTAATCGACTTAATAATATCGTGGGTACGGTCACGTTCACCTGAATTGGCTCCATAAGTCACAGAGACAAAAGAAGGCGCCAAAGGTGCTAAACGTTCAATAGATTGCCATAAGGTGTTTTCCATCTGCTCTGTTTTTGGTGGAAAAAACTCAAAGCTGACGTTGACCTTGCCTGCCACATCCTGCAGGTTGCGGTTCATGGATTCGACATACTGTGCGCTGACAAAAGACATATTATTTCTCACTTCACCCAGGCTGCGGCCTGAGCCTGACTATGTTTAGCTGCTTTGGCAGCGGCAATTTTTTGTTTGGCTAAAATGGCTAAGTCGGCATGCACACCACCAGCCGTGACCTGACGACCAGCGCCAGGGCCTTTTAACACCAAAGGATTCTGTTGATACCAGTCGGACTCAATAACAAAAATATTGTCACAAGGCAAAATGGCCGCCAGCGGATCCGTTTGTTCAACAGCCACTAAAGACACCTGAGCTTTGGCTTTACCCGCTTCTATCTTTAAATCGGCGACATAACGTAAGACTTTACCCGCCGCCTGAGCCTGTTGCTGCAGCAAAGCTAATTGCTGATCCAGCACTTCACGTCCTGCCCAAAAATCTTCAATGCTGCCACTGCTTAACGATGCTGGTAATAAAGGCTCCAGTTCAATCTGGTCTATATCCAAAGCTAAATCCAGCTCACGCGCCAGCACCAGCAATTTACGCTGTACATCTTTCCCTGATAAATCATCCCGTGGATCAGGTTCGGTTAAACCTAATTGCTGCGCTTCCAACACAAAATCGGAAAAAGCTTTGCTGCCGTCAAATTTCGCCAGTAACCAGGACAAGGTACCGGAGAAAATACCACTGATGCGATGCACAGTGTCGCCACTGCTTTTCAGCTCCTGCAGCAAACGTTGTACAGGCAAACCTGCACCAACAGTGGTATTACTCAACCACTGCACCTGCTGCTGTTCAGCCAGTTGTTTAATCTGCTGGTACTGCACCAGTGGCAAAGTGACCCCTTGTTTATTAGCACTGATTAGATCTAAACCTGCATAAATAAACTGCGG
>CAMLSF010000198.1 GCA_946482615.1 uncultured Chromatiaceae bacterium
TCTATAACCATCTGCCGGTGAACTTCTTAAGTACAGTGGACACCACTGGCGGCAACTCAGGTTCACCGACGCTGAACGGTAAAGCTGAACTGGTTGGTTTGTTATTTGATGGTGTGATTGAAGGCATCATAGGCAACTGGGACTACGACCCTGCGACCAACCGCTCCATCCATGTCGACAGCCGGTATATGCTGTGGCAAATGGAGAAAGTCGATGGTGCGACTAATCTGATTAACGAAATGACGATAGTGAAAGAGTAACCCTGTAGGGCGACCTTTGGGGTCGCCCTTTGTTTTTCTCTGCTGCACTGAATGACAACTTTTAACTTTTGAGCCGGTTAATCCGCTGCCTAAACCGTCTTTTTCTGCATTGGCTATTCTTAGTCAGCCTGCTTTTGCAGTAAGATACGCCTCATTTCGTAGCCATCAGGGCTTCGATGGCTGAAGTGAAAAAAGGTAAAGGTTCGTGGATCAGAAAGTTCAGGTAAAACTTATCATACGTCGTGTGCCTATGCAGGCCGCTTTAGCTTGGCTGAGCAAAGCCTGGGAGTTGTTCCGTCAGGCGCCTGCGACCTTGATTGCGATGGTGGCTTTTACCACAGTACTGAGTTTAGTAGCGCAGTTGCATCCTGTGCTGGGGGTGATTCTGGTACTGGCCAATCCGTTTCTAACGGCTGGTTTTTACAAAACTATAGTGCTGTTGCAACAACAAAAAGCTGTTGAGTTCCAACTGTTGTTTAGTGTGTTCAAAGAGGCGCGCTATCGCCGTACTTTCATTCGGCTGGCCGGCGCCAGTTTGCTAGCCAATATTCCGTTAATGCTGCTGGCTGCTCAGTTGATGGAGCAAACCAAGGCTGGTGCCGTGGATCCTGTCACTTTATTTTTGCTGGCGGTGGTCTTAAGTCTGGTGTTTATGCTGTTTGCTTATGCGGTGGCTATTGCTTATTTCCTGAATGAACAACGATTACAGGCAATTTTAATGGCCAGCCTGACTGCCTGCTGGCGTAATGTCGGGGCCTTAACTTTATTTGGTATCTTGTCTGTCGCTTTGGGTATGTTGGGCATAGTGACATTGGGTTTTGCTTTTATCGTGATTATCCCAGTGTTGCAGGTGGCATTCTTTTTATCTTTTAGCGCCTTTTTTGCCTTGCAACTGGATGATTCAGCACCTGCGGTGTTGGAAGTATAACGATGACAGAGCCGCGTCCTTCGTCAGAGCCAAAGCTTTTGACTGAGCAGGAATTGCGGCAATGGTTGCTAGGCTTATTGTCGCGCCGTGAATACAGTGCGCAGGAGCTACGGCAAAAATTAACACAAAAAGGTGCTTCGGCTGAACAAATAACTGCATTACTGGAGTGGGCACAGCAGCGGAATTACCAAAGCGAATTACGTTATGCCCGGATGCAGGTCAATGCCAAGTTGCATAAAGGCTATGGATGGTTTTACATTAGCCAGTTTTGTGTGCAGCAGGGCATTCATAAAGAACTACTACAGCAACTGCTGGACGAATCAGAGATTGATTGGTTTGAGGTCGCAACTTCAGCCTATCGGAAAAAATATGCGGATAAACCCATAGCGGATTATCAGGACAAACTTAAACGGATGCGTTACTTACAAAGCCGGGGCTTTGGCAGTGACATTATCCAACTTGTATTTGCAGAGCTTAAAGAAGAGTAAGATATGTATATGACTTCGGCACAACTTCGCCGCGCTTTCCTGGACTTTTTCGCCAGTAAAGGCCACCAAATCGTTAGTAGCAGTTCACTGATCCCAGGCAATGATCCAACCTTACTCTTTACCAACGCAGGTATGGTGCAGTTTAAAGATGTGTTTTTAGGGCAGGACAAGCGTAGTTATAACCGCGCTGTGACAGCGCAGCGTTGCCTGCGTGCCGGTGGTAAGCACAACGATTTAGAAAACGTAGGCTACACCGCCCGTCACCATACTTTCTTCGAAATGTTGGGCAACTTCAGCTTTGGTGATTACTTCAAGCGGGACGCTATTCAGTACGCCTGGGAATTTTTGACTGAAGTGGTCAAATTACCGAAAGAAAAACTTTGGGTCACTGTGTACGCCACAGACGACGAAGCGTTTGATATCTGGACCAAAGAAATTGGTGTGCCGATGGAGCGTGCGATCCGTATCGGCGATAACAAAGGCGCACCTTATGCCTCGGATAACTTCTGGGCTATGGGCGATACTGGCCCTTGTGGTCCTTGTACTGAGATTTTCTATGATCATGGCGATCATATCTGGGGTGGCCCACCGGGCTCACCAGAAGAAGATGGCGATCGTTTTATTGAGATCTGGAACAACGTCTTTATGCAGTTTAACCGTCACGCCGATGGCCGGATGGAACCTCTGCCAAAACCAAGCGTAGATACCGGTATGGGCCTGGAACGTATTGCCGCCATTTTGCAAAACGTACACAGCAACTACGAAATCGATACCTTTGCCGCGCTGATTAAAGCCACTGCAGAAATTACTGGTGCGAAAGATTTAAATGACAAGTCATTACGTGTGGTCGCCGACCATATCCGTAGCTGTTCATTTTTAGTGGCCGATGGTGTGATGCCATCGAACGAAGGTCGTGGTTATGTGCTGCGCCGTATTATTCGTCGCGCTATCCGTCACGGTAACAAACTGGGCGCTAAAGGTGTGTTCTTCAGTAAGTTAGTGGGCGCTTTGGCGCAGCAAATGGGTGAAGCTTACCCAGAGTTGATTGAAAAACAGGTCGTGATTGAAAAAGTGCTGGCGCTGGAAGAAGAGCAGTTTGGTAAAACTTTAGAGCGTGGTTTGGGCATCCTGGAAGAGGCTTTAGCAGAGCTGAATGGCAGCACTGTGATCCCGGGCGAAGTGGCCTTTAAGCTGTATGACACTTACGGTTTCCCGCTGGATTTAACCAGTGATGTAGCGCGTGAACGTGGTTTAACTGTGGATCAGGCCGGTTTTGAAGCCGCAATGGAAGCCCAGCGTAGACGTGCTCAGCAGGCTTCTAACTTTGGTGCGGATTACAATCAGGCCTTAACGTCAGCCCAGTGCACCGACTTTACCGGCTACACCCAGATTCAGGGCAAAGCCAAAGTGGTGGAAATTCTGCTGGAAGGTAAAGCGGTCAATGCACTGGCTGATGGCCAGCAGGCGCTGGTGATCCTGGATCAAACACCATTTTATGCCGAGTCTGGTGGCCAGTGCGGTGATGCGGGTCTGTTAACCCTGGCCAATGGTGCTGTATTTAGCGTGGTTGATACCATCAAAGTGGGCAAAGCTTTTGCTCACAAAGGTAGCTTAAAAGGTGCTTTGGCTCTTGGTGATGTGGTCGATGCGGCCATTGATAATGCCCGCCGTGAAGCTATTCGTAAAAACCACTCGGCCACTCACTTGTTACATGCTGCGCTTCGTACTGTGCTGGGTGAGCATGTAACGCAAAAAGGCTCTTTAGTAGGTTCAGAACGTTTACGTTTTGACTTCTCGCATTTTGAAGCGGTCAAAGCCGATGAAATCCGCCGTATTGAGCAGATGGTGAATGAGCAAATTCAGCAAAACCATGAAGTTAAAACCCGGCTGATGAATGTGGATGACGCCAAAGCAGCAGGCGCTATGGCGCTTTTTGGTGAGAAATACGATGACGAAGTGCGTGTACTGAGTATGGGCGACTTCTCGATTGAACTTTGTGGGGGGACGCACGTTGCTCGCACTGGTGATATAGGCCTGTTTAAAATTGTGGTCGAAAGCGGTATAGCAGCTGGTATTCGCCGTATTGAAGCAGTGACAGGCGAAGGCGCTTTAGCTTTTGTCCATAAGCTGGAACAACAGGCTCAGACGGTCGCTTCGATGCTCAAAGGCGATATCTTTTCTATTGCGGACAAAGTGCAGCAAGCGATGGACAGCCGCAAAGCTTTAGAGAAAGAGCTGGAGCAATTAAAAGCTAAACTCGCCAGCGCTGCCGGTGCTTCCCTGCTGGAACAGGTGCAGCTGATTAACGGCGTTAAAGTGCTGATTGCAGAACTGAAAGGCGCAGATCCAAAAGCCTTCCGCACTATGGTCGATGAGCTGAAAAACAAATTAGGTTCAGGCATTTTGTTATTAGCCACAGCTGCGGATGGCAAAGTCAGTTTAATAGCTGGTGTCACCTCAGATTTAACTGCCAAAGTACAAGCGGGTCAGCTGATTGGCTGGGCTGCTGAACAGGTTGGTGGTAAAGGCGGTGGTAAGCCGGACTTAGCTCAGGCAGGTGGCACTGATGTGGCAGCTTTACCTGGCGTACTGAAAGCTGCTGCCGATTATATTGCGGCTAAGCTGTAACGCTCAGTGGCTTTATATGTACAAAAATTCGGGGGTACCTCAGTAGGTACCCCCGAACGTATCGAAGCTGTGGCAGAGCAGGTGATTCAGACTGTGCATGCCGGTCATAAAGTGGTGGTGGTGGTGTCTGCGATGGCAGGCGAAACCAACAGGCTGCTTGGGCTGGCACATCAGATTGACAGTCGCCCCTCGACCCGTGAACTGGATATGCTTGCCGCCAGCGGTGAGCAGGTCAGCATAGCTTTGCTGGCGATGGCGCTGATTAAACGTGGCCATCCGGCTGTGTCTTTATTAGCAGACCAGATTGGTATTCTGACGGACAATAAGTTCAGCCGTGCCCGCATTTTATCTGTTGGCACTGAACGGTTATGGCAGGAGCTGGAGCAGGGCCATATTGTGATAGCTGCTGGTTTTCAGGGCCGCGACATAGAAGGCAACATCACCACCTTAGGCCGTGGTGGTTCTGATACTACAGCTGTGGCTTTAGCCGCCGCCTTAAAAGCCGACGAATGCCAGATATTTACTGATGTAGACGGTATTTACAGCATGGATCCGCGTATTTGTGCGGATGCATTCCGACTGCCTTGTGTTGATGCGTCCAGTATGTTGGAGCTGGCCAGTTTAGGCGCCAAGGTACTGCATTCCCGCTCTGTGGAATACGCAGCTATGCATCAGGTGCCGGTGCGGGTGTTATCCAGCTTCAGGCCTGATCAGGGAACTTTAGTATGTTATGAGGACCAGACCATGAGTGTACCAGCAGTAACAGGACTGGCCTGTCAGACCGGAGAAGTCTGGCTGGAGCTGAATGATCTAAGCCAGCAGCTGCATCTGGTGTTGCTAAAAGAGTTCGCCCGTCTGGCGATAGAAACAGATATGTTACAGGTGCAGTACGAGCCCAAAGGTACTGTGCAGATGCAGTTCAGTCTGAACCAGAATGATCTGAGTTCAGTTGAAGATATTTGTAATGAACTGAAAAAGAAGCAAAATTTTACACTTCAAAGCAGGAAGTCTTTGGGCAAGTTATCTATAGTAGGGATAGGGCTGAAATCAAATCCTGCCATTACAGCGACAGTATTTGAACAATTGCAGTTATTAGCAGTGCAGGTAGTGGCTGTCAATTGTGCCGAAATTAAGTTATCGGTCGTCATGCCTGAGACTGAATTAAATAAAGTAGCGGTCGCTTTACACTCAGCCTTATTGGGTTCAGTTAATTAATTTCAAGGTTTTCATAAATTTGTCAGCTGAGTTATCATAAGGCTGACAGGTCTGCGCAGTACCATAGACAAGCGCAACCATTGGAAGCTGGGATCATACAAAAGGAGCAAAGAATGCTTATTTTAACGCGTCGTGTTGGTGAGACACTGATGATCGGTGATGAAGTCACGGTCACGGTTTTAGGCGTCAAAGGAAATCAGGTTCGTATCGGTGTAAATGCACCAAAAGAAGTGTCAGTGCACAGAGAAGAAATTTATATGCGCATTCAGGCTGAAAAAGGCACCCCGGGCGGCTTCAGCGGTGATGACGATCAATAGATTTAAATTGTTGCCATTTATAGAAATTGTATATTTTTAACCCTTTGTAGCGAATATTTAGTCGAATTGTTTAAAAGGTCAGCAAACACGCTTTCCAGCTCCAAAAATTGTTTGACTTATTTTCCTGAGACATTAATATACACGCCGCAACGTAGTGCGGAGAAGTGGCCGAGTGGCTGAAGGCGCACCCCTGCTAAGGGTGTATAGGGGAAACTCTATCGAGGGTTCGAATCCCTCCTTCTCCGCCAGTTGTATTTAAGACTGGACGCATAGCTCAGCTGGATAGAGTACTCGGCTACGAACCGAGCGGTCGGAGGTTCGAATCCTCCTG
>CAMLSF010000199.1 GCA_946482615.1 uncultured Chromatiaceae bacterium
TATAACTGTATTAACAACCAGTGTTTTACGCTATTTGGCAAAACTTGACAATAGTGCTCAGGCAATTGGCATAACCCTGATAACTGTGATCCCCGCCTGGTTGCACATCCACTGTACAACCTGCATAAAACTGCAGCGCTTTGCGATAATCCAGTACTTCATCACCTTCCTGTAACAGCACCAGATACCTGTCCAAAGCTGAGGGTTTACGCTCAAGCTCTGCCAACAGCGGCATATGCTCCGCAGCCACAGTAAAATCCTGTTGTAGTACCGGATGATGATAAGTCCCCAAATGCTGACTTAATAACTCATAAGGCGCCACTGCCGGGTTAATCAGCGCGGCATAACAGCCGCTTTGTTCCGCCAGATAGGTTGCTAAAAAACCGCCTAAAGAACTGCCGATCACCGCATCAGGACGCCGGCCATTTAATGCCAGCTCTAAAGCAGCAAGGGCTTCTGTCGGCGTGTAAGGTAAATCCGGTAGCAACAGCTCCACATCAGGTAGTTGCTGCTGGAAAAAAGCTTGGGTGATTAAGGCTTTTTCGGATTGAGACGAGCTGGCAAAGCCATGCAAATAGACCACAAGTTTAGACATTTACCCTTCCAGAAATTGCCAGCGCACTGCGGTATCCGCTTCTGCATTGGCATTAAAAATCCATTCGATATAACCAGGACGACCAGCGACAGGCTGATAGTCTGGTGTAAGTAAAAATTGCACTGAACTGGCGGGGCAGCCTACCAGTTGGACTCCCTGCTGTAGTGTGGCATAAGCATAATGGCAATGCCCATGCGCCAGTCCTTTGATCCGCAGATCAGAGCCGATGATCTGCCACAATGCTGCAGCATCCAGCTGAATATGCTCATCAATAAAACTGCCCATAGGGCTGATATGGTGATGACAAAACAGCCAGACGGCCACAGCTGGCGGATAAGACTCTAACTGCTGTTGTAACTGCTGCTGCCTTGCTGGGCCAAAATATCCCGCAGGTGTCGGTCCTGTGCTGTTGAGTAAACAGAGCCGCCAGTCGCCCAGACTTAACTCTGTATCCGCAGAAAAAGGGGCGTTGCTAAACACCTGCTGCATCAAGGCGAAATCATCATGGTTACCGGGCAAATAAAATACCGGACAGCTCCAGCGCCTGAACAAATCCACTATCAGCTGATAGGAATCGATGCTGTGATCCTGAGTTAAATCACCAGTCAGAATAACAGCATCGGGCTGATTGGATTGAAACTGAGATAACAGCAGTTCCAACTGACGATAAGGCTGTACACCACAAAACCAGCCGTCTGGTTCAGCCACTAAATGACAATCAGAAATTTGCAGCAGACGCCAGGAGTCTTTGTTGGCAAACACCACAGCCATCAGGCCAATAACCCTGTATTCTGGTAACCACGGCGTGAACATAAATTCAGCCAGTCGCGCAGCAATAAGTTAATCTGGCGTTTTTCATCCGGCAATAACATTTCTACATTCGGATAATTGTACACAGCTTTTAATTGCCGGACCTGCTGACATGCCAGCACTTCAGCCAGCCGTGCATCGTGATAAAGCCGAACTTCAAAACGGGGTTTCAGCCAGCCTGTCATCGACTGGCTAATCAGTTCAATACTGACAGTCGTAGTGTATTTACACAGCTCCAGCAGCTCGACCTGATAACTTTCACTGGCATTGATATGAATCAAACACCGCTGGCCCTGCCGTTGATTGCCGGGTAAGAAAAAACGCAGCTGTGCGTAATTGCGCTCACATAAACTGAGAAAATCAGGCAAATACGGCACATAACGTTTTCTGGCCAGGTTTGGCATACCAGCTACTTAACCTCTTTGGTGGTGAATTTAATCAGCCCAGCTTTTGCGCACGTCATTCAGATTCAGGGCTAACCATTGCAGGGCAATGACAGTGGCCGCATTGTCAATTTTGCCATCCTGTAGCAGTTGCATTGCAACCTGGCGCGGCAAGCTGTGAACTTTAATATCTTCCTGCTCAGATGCCAAGCCATAAACCCCGCTTTCTACCTTATGTTGAAGCCGCGCCAGCACTAAATGGATCCGTTCTGTGGTGCCCCCCGGACTGCTCTGATAACTAAGCATAGGCCAGAATTCTGTCAGCTTCAGGCCTGCTTCTTCTTCCGATTCACGACTGGCCACCTGCTCCGGCGTTTCGCCTGGCTCAATCATGCCGGCTATGGCTTCCAGCAACCAGGGACCATGTGGATTCTGTAAGGCACCAATACGGAATTGTTCAATTAACACCAGACTGTCATTTTTGGCATCATAAGGCAGCACAACCACAGCATGACCCCGCTCAAATAATTCACGCTTTACTTCGCCACTCCAGCCACCGTTAAACAACTTATGCTTTACTTTGTAGCTGTCAATTCGGAAAAAACCCTGAAAAACTGTAGTCTGGTCGAGTATTTTTACATCGGCATCATCAAAGGATGGATAATTTTCTGGCTTGAAATCAGACATTTGAAGACTCACATTCTGTTACACTTGAAGCTATGCTGTTTACGCTTTAATCATTACTTAGTTAATACCAACGAGGTATTATTGGTTCACTTTCGCAACATTATGGACTTTCGGTTATGAAAAAAACCTTGTTAGGCACGTTGGTAGGCTCGGCACTGGCTCTTCTGAGTGTGCAGGCGAATGCCGAAAATTTGCAAACCATTTATCAGTTAGCCACCAAAAAAGACCCGCAAGTATTAAAAGCTGCTGCGACCCGTGATGCAGCCAAAGCCGGGATCGATGTGTCTAAAGCCCGTTTATTACCACAGATTAATTTAACTGCCGGTGCTGATAAATCCTTCAGCGACCAATTCGACAACGAGACAGGCGGTCAATACAAAGCAGAGTCGACCACTACCAGCGCAGGCATTGGTTTACGCCAATCGATCTTCGACTGGAGCCGTTATGAGAATCTGTCTATTGCTGAAAAAGCCGCGTTACAAGGCCAGACCGCTTATGACGCCGCAGTACAGACGCTGATCGTACGTGTATCTCAGTCTTATTTTGATGTGTTAACAGCAAACGATAACTTAAGTTTCGTGGTGGCTGAAAAGCGTGCTATCGAACGTCAGTTAGAACAAACCAAACAACGTTTTGCGGTAGGTTTAACTGCGATCACAGACGTACATGAAGCTCAGGCACAATACGACAGCGCTGTTGCCCGTGAAATCAGCGCTCAGAACGATCTGGAGACAGCCCGTGAATTTTTGCGCGAAATTACCGGAGAATACCATTCGCAGCTGGATCCATTAAATACAACCCGGTTCAGCACCAGCCAGCCTACCCCCAACAATCCACAGGATTGGGTGCAAACCGCGCAGGACAATAACCTGGAGCTGAAAATCCGTAAGCTGTCTTTAGATATTGCAGAACATAATATCCAGATTGCCAAGTCAGGCCATTACCCCACAGTGGATCTGACAGCTCAAACTGGTTTTAGTAACAGCACCAGTGAAAACCGCGATACTGGTGTTGGTTTTAATTCTCCACGCTCAGACAGCAGCTCTGTGGGTATCGAGTTAGTGCTTCCGTTGTACGCCGGTGGTGGCACTGTGGCCAACGAAGAAGTGGTTCGTGCTAACTATGTAGAAGCAGCTGAAGATTTAGAACTGAGTCACCGCAGTGTGATCCGTCAGGTTCGCAGCAACTACAACAACGTAGGCGCTTTGATCTCCAGCACCAAGGCGCTGGAACAAGCTGTAGTGTCGGCTGAAAGTGCGTTAAAAGCCACTGAAGCAGGTTTTGAAGTAGGTACCCGTACTATTGTTGACGTATTACAAAGTACCAGAAACCTGTTTGATGCCCGCCGTAACCTGTCCAAAGCCCGTTACGACTACATACTGTCTGTTTTAGCTTTAAAACAAGCAGCTGGTACTTTAACTGAAGAAGATTTATTCACTGTAAACAGAGCCTTAGGTAACTAAGACTCTGTTTAATTCAGTTCATCTGAAGCCGATTTTGTGGCTTCAGATGAGCCTGTTCCTACCAGTTAGCGCTTTTTTCCCCCTTTTTTTTCGTTACAATAGCCGCACTTTTTTTGCCCGAGGATTTGTTGTGGTTCATGTCCCACGTTTTACCATTGGTTTTTTACATCCGAAACACTGGCCCTTGTGGTTCGCTTTAGGCCTGATGTGGATCCTGCTGTGGTTGCCTTACCCTGTGTTAATGAAAATGGGTGAAGGCGTGGGCTGGTTGTTGATGAAAACCATGAAATCCAGGGTGAAAGTCACCCGCCGTAATCTGGAACTGTGTTTCCCGGATATGCCGGAAGATGAGCGTGAGGCCTTAGTTAAACAAAACTTCAAAGAAACAGGTAAAGCAGCTTTTGAGACTTTTATTGGCTGGTGGTGGCCTGACTGGCGCGCCCGCCCTTTATGTCATTTCACTGGCAAAGAACATATTCAGGCAATTCTGGATCAGGGTAAGGGAGTGTTGTTACTCAGCGGTCATTTTTTATCTCTGGAAATGATAGCCCGTACTTTTGGTTTTCATTGTCCTGCAGTGGGTTTTTATCGTCCAAACGACAATGAAATTATGGAGTACTTCCAATACCATGGCCGGGTACGCTCCAACCGTTACCTGATAGGTAAACGTGATGTCCGTACCATGATCAATGCCTTAAACGAAAAAGAAGTCTGTTTTTATTTGCCGGATCAGGACTACGGCCGCAACAAAGCCGAGTTTGTGCCGTTTTTTGCTGTCAAAGAAACCGCCACTACTACAGGCACCTTGTTATTCGCCGGCAGTGCCAACTGTGAAACTGTGCCTATTCATTGTTACCGTTTACCCGGTTATCAGGGTTATCGTGTTGACGCTTTGCCCGCCTTTGAAAATTTCCCAAGCGGGGATGCCAAAGCTGATGTCACCCGGGTGAATCAATGGCTGGAACAAGGCATTCTGGCACATCCTGAACAATATATGTGGTTACATCGCCGCTTTAAAACCCGCCCCAATCCGGACGACCCGAGCCTGTATTAACAGAACGGCTGCAACTTCAGTTCAAGTACAGAAGTTGCAGCATAGCGTCCAGGCAAGTTATGATGCAGTGACGCTGACCAGGGATAAAAGCTATGTGGTTTTGGATCAAGCACTTATTGCTTGCAGCTTTTTTGTTTATACTTGCTGCTATTGTGATGTTTAAACCTGAATTGCTGTATTTCAAGCCGGATAAACTGTCTGAAAAAAGCTCAGAAGCAGTCAAAGGCTTCACCAATTTTTACAGCAATATCCGTAGTTCTTTTATCAATAAAGACGAAGACTCCGCTGATTTTGTCATTGAACTCACTGAAGATCACGGCAACCTGGTTCCCTTATTACAGGACAGAGCCAACCGTATGGTGGCCTTGCCGGAGAACTGGAAAGGACTGGAAACTGACAGACGTTTCCGTGTGGGTGATACCTTAAAAACTGTGTTGACCATGCAAGGCCGCAAAGAAGGGGTCGAACTGTTTTGGGTCTTGTCTAAAGACTACAAGGTAAAACACTATTTCCAGACTGACTTTAGCTACATCAGCGCTATTCAGGAAGCCTCACAAGCCATATCCTCTGACTTTGAACAGCCAGTTCAGGCTTACTTCTGCAACCTGTCCAGAGCCGTAGTACTGACTGACAAAATCATTCCGTTTTTGCAGCAAAACTGCATTAATCTCAATGCACCACGCCGCAGAGTGACTGGATAATAACGGACAAAACCATTAAAGCGTTTGCCCGAAAAGTTGTTCCCACACCTGCCGTACCTGCTCCATCGCTTGCTCCAGTTGCTGTACTGATTCAGTAGCTGGATCCAGGGTTTGTCTGTGACTGACCCCTCGTAATTGCTGATAGGCCTGTTGTAACGCCTGAGTCTGTTCCAACTGCAATAACCCTGCGGCAGCTGCCGCGTCCAAAATGCGAATATTGTCACTGTAGAAATACAAATCCGGGACCTGATGACCATAGCCCAGCACCAGATACTGGCTGATAAACTCCAGATCCACTATGCCACCGGACGCATGTTTCACCTCTGTACTTTGTTCACCATGATGCTGTCGCAACTTTTGCCGCATTTCAGTGACTTCAGTTTTCAGCACTGCTAAGTCCCGCGGTTTGGCCAGCACTTCACTGCGGATCTG
>CAMLSF010000200.1 GCA_946482615.1 uncultured Chromatiaceae bacterium
AAACCCCGTTTTGGCACTTTAAAAGCCAAAGATGGCCAGACTTTGTATTACCGTGTATTTGAACCTGCAGCACTTGAAAAAGGTAAAAAATACCCTGTTGTTGTAGGTGTCTACGGCGGACCTGGTGCCCAGCGTGTGACCAACAGCTGGAGCGCAAAGGACTTGTATTTCCAGTACCTGGCACAAAACGGCTACATCGTATTCCAGTTGGATAACAGAGGCTCTGAAAACAGAGGCAAAGCTTTTGAAGATCCAATCTACAAAAAGCTGGCTGTGGTAGAACTGGAGGATCAAATCACTGGTGTTGAGTATCTGCGCAGCCTGCCTTATGTCGATGCGACTCGTATCGGTATTTATGGCCATAGCTATGGTGGTTATATGAGCATTATGGCGATGTTTAAAGCCGGTGACTATTTTAAAGCTGGTGTGGCCGGAGCCCCTGTCACGGATTGGGCTCTATACGACACCCATTATACGGAGCGTTATCTGGGACATCCTGCAACAAATAAAGCGGGTTACGAGCAGAGTTCAGTCTTCCCTTATGTGAAGGATTATCAGGGCAACCTGCTGATTTATCATGGTATGGCGGATGATAACGTGCTCTTTACCCATAGCACCAAGCTGTACTCTGAATTGCAAAAGCAGGGGAAATTATTCGACAGCATGGATTATCCCGGCAGCAAACATTCGATGTTTGGTCAGCCGGTGCAAACCCATTTGCATAAAACTATTACGGCGTTTTTTGATCGTCAGTTAAAACAATAATGTCGGCGGGGCGGGCATAAAACCCCGCCCTTACCATTACAATTCGTTGCCGCTGAATCTGTTAGCCTGAAACGCCAGCAGATTTTCACTGGTGACCTGACAAATTTGTTGCAAAGCTTCCTGGGTGAAAAATGCCTGATGCCCGGTGATCAACACATTAGGGAAGGTCAGCAGGCGTTTAAAGACTTCATCGTCAATCAGTTGTCCGGATAAATCCTGAAAAAATAAATCAGCTTCCTGCTCATAGACATCCAGGCCTAAGTAACCAATTTTCCGGCTTTTCAGAGCCTTAATCACTGCTTTGGTATCAATCAGGCCACCTCTGCTGGTATTGATCAGCATCACACCGTCTTTCATTTGTGCCAGGCTGTGGTCGTTGACCAGATGTTGAGTCTGAGGTGTCAGAGGGCAGTGCAAACTGATGATATCCGACCCGGCCCACAGCTGTTCCAAAGGCACATAGGTGGCGCCCGCTTTCACCAGCTCTTGATCTTTTTTGATGTCATAACACAGCAGCTGCATACCAAAACCCAGCAAAATTTTTGCTGTAGCCACACCTATACGTCCTGTACCTATCAGGCCTGCAGTTTTGCCATGCAGGTTAAAACCCAATAAGCCGTCCAGTGCAAAGTTATCATCCCGCACTCTGTTGTAGGCTTTATGTAATTTGCGGTTTAAACAGAGGATCATGGCGACTGTATGTTCGGCCACTGCTTCAGGCGAATAGGCCGGGACCCTGGCGACGCGCAACCCCAGCTGTCTGGCTGCAGCTACATCAACGTTATTAAAGCCAGCACAGCGTAAAGCTATCATGCCCACACCCATAGCCTTAAGCTCTGCCAGCACCGGCTTTGATAAATCATCATTAACAAAAACACAGACGGCCTGACATCCCTGAGTTAATCCGGCACTGTGTTGATTCAGAGGCACATCAAAAAAGCTGAACTCAAGGCTGCTGTCGGCCCATTGTTTAAAACTTTCCTGATCGTATTTTTTCGCGCTAAAGACGGCAATTTTCATAAAAAAGCTCCTTGCTTGCGGATCTGAAACTCAGAGTACCGCAAAAAGTAGCTGGCTTTATTGTTTTTAATCAAGCTGCTGTGTTTCGTTTAGCTGGCCAGCACTTCCTCAATAGACTGATGCAGGCTGGATGGCTTAGTGCGGGGAGCATAACGTTTCACCACATCACCCTGGCGATTGACTAAAAATTTGGTGAAGTTCCACTTAATAGCCCGGGTTTTCATCAAACCACGAGCCTGATCTTTTAAGTATTCAAACAAAGGATCTGCATCCAGGCCATTGACCTGTACTTTGCCAAAGACCGGAAAGCTGACGCCATAATGGAGCTGACAAAATTGTTGGATCTCGGCATTGGAACCTGGTTCCTGTGCGCCAAACTGATTACAGGGAAAAGCCAGTACCACAAAACCCTGATCTTTGTATTGCTTATACAAAGCTTCCAGTTCCTGATACTGAGGGGTAAAACCACACTGGCTGGCAGTATTGACGATCAGTACCACTTTGTCCCTGTACTGACCTAAATCCACATCCTGGTCCTGACTATCTTTCACTTTAAAATGATGAACCTTTGGCATAACTGTCCTTTTCTGCAACTCGTCTGATGCTTTTGCGTCAGAGCCCCTGATTCTAGTAAGCTTCTTGGCATTCGAGTCTGTCACAGAAATAAGTCAAAATTATGTCAAATTTATCACAACAAAAAGTTGCCTTTGTCGGTTTGGGGGTGATGGGCTTTCCTATGGCCGGTCATTTGCAGCAAAAAGGCGAGCAGGTCTGTGTTTATAACAGAACTCAGCACAAAGCGCTGGATTGGGTGCAGCAGTATGGTGGCCGCAGTGCACCAACTCCGGCAGAGGCCGCAGCTGATGCTGATTTGGTGATGTTATGTGTAGGCAATGACGATGATGTGCGGTCTGTGGTTTACGGCGGGCAGGGCGTCTTGGCGACTATGCAACCTGGTTCCATATTAGTGGACCATACCACGGCCTCTGCTGACTTAGCGCGGGAACTGGCATTAGCCTGTAAGGAAAAAGGCATAGGCTTTTTGGATGCGCCGGTCTCAGGTGGCCAGGCCGGGGCTCAAAACGGCTTGCTGACTATTATGCTGGGTGGTGAAACTGCTGATTTTGCCAAAGCAGAAACGACATTAATGAAGTACGCCCGCAGTGCCCGTTTATTAGGGCCTGCAGGTTCGGGTCAACTGGCGAAAATGGTCAATCAGATTTGTATCGCCGGTGTGGTACAAGGGCTGGCTGAGGCCATGCATTTTGCCCAGCAGGCAGGCCTTGATGGTCAGGCTGTGCTGGACACCATCAGCAAAGGTGCTGCCCAGTCCTGGCAAATGGAAAACCGCGGTTCCACTATGCTGCAGGGCAAATACGACTTTGGTTTTGCCGTGGACTGGATGCGTAAAGATTTAGCCATTACGTTAAACGAAGCCCGTCACAATGGCGCCACTTTGCCATTAACTGCATTAGTTGACCAGTTTTACGCCCAGGTGCAAGCCATGGGCGGAGGCCGTTGGGACACCTCCAGCCTGCTGACTGTTTTGCAGCGTAAAGGCTAAGCCTGCCACCTTTAATCATCCAGGCTGGTGCTGGCTAAACCTAAAGTCAGCACCAGTAACAAGGGAATTTGCACCAGATGCAGCATTGGATCCGGGCTGATCTGCAGAGCCAAACCTACCACCATAGCCCAGACCAAAGCCAGTAAAGCCCATACAGTTGTACGTTTTGACAGTTGAAACATAACCACCTCCTGTTGTTGATGTCGCTACTTTACTCTGCTTAAAAATCAGTCTAAAGTGTCACTAATGACGTAATAATGGCTAAAAGTGACATCATGAAACGTATTGGTATTTGGGTAGATCACGACATAGTGATGAGCAGTGTGACAGGGGTAGTGGATTTTTTTACCTTCTGTAATAAATACTGGCAGCTGATACAGCAAAGTGAACAACAGCTGTTTGAAACTATTTTAATGGGGCCTAACCCTCTGGTACAGCATGGCGCTTTTAGCCTGAAGGTTGAAGCTGTTGATTTCGGTTCTATTGATATTCTGTTGATCCCGGGTTTTTATGCCTATAACCCCAAAGATCTGGTGCGTGTCAGTCAACAATTACAACCTTACAGGACAGGGTTGCAGGCTATGTTAGCGCAAGGCAAATGGCTGGGCGCTTTTTGTAATGGCACTTTTGCTTTAGCCGGAACAGGCTTGTTAAACGGTTTACAATCAACCTCTGTCTGGTTTTTTAAAGACTATTTCCGGCAAATGTTTCCACAGGTCAAACTGGATTTGCAGCAACTGGTGGTGCAGCAGCAAAACATTTTAACGGGCGGCGCTACCACGTCCTATCTGAATTTGTGTCTGCGTTTTGTCGAACTTTGTATGGATACGGCTTTTGCACAGCAAATGGCGAAAATTATGCTGACTGATCCAAACCGGACTTCACAGTTGCCCTATTTATCTTTGCAACTGGCACCACAACACAAAGATGCGAAGCTGGCAGAAATTCAGCAGTATTTGCAGGCTCATCTGGCAGAAGCTGTGACGCTTGAACAGTTAGCCGAGCAGTTTGCAATGACTCCCCGCACTTTGATCCGGCGTTTTAAGCAGCATCTGGACGAAACCCCTATGGCTTATTTGCAACGTTTGCGGATAGAGAGAGCCAAGTCTTTGCTGGAGAATACCTTATGGACAGCGGAAGATATTATGCAGCAAGTGGGCTACGAAGATATTTCGTCTTTTCGGAAATTATTTGTGCATTACACCAGCCTGACGCCTAAAGCCTATCGGCAAAAATTTATGTTTGAGCCACAAGTTGATTGTTGTCCCGTCAGCGGGCATGAACGGCAATCTGTAGCTTGATGAAGCTTATTGAAGTTATTTAACAATATTTAACAAATGAATCAGGAAAAGTTTGTTTTGTGCTATTATCATGTGGCCAATTCATTGATGAAAGTAAATTAAATGTATTTATCTGAGATCGGCTGGCATCTTTATGCACTGCTATTTATCCTCTGCATTCTGCTCCCGGCGCTTATTTTATGGGCTCTGGTGTATTTTAAACCGCTGTGGTTAAGACAATCTTTATGGGCATTCAGCTTGTGCAGTTTATGTTTCTTAGTGCTGAGTCTGAAGTTTAGTGATAACACCTTGTTAATGACAGAGAACTCTTTAGAACTGAAAGCAGGTTTGTATCAGACCAGAATTGATGATATTCACTCGGCACAGAGTAAAGTGTCAGTGGTGTTTTGTGATGAACTGGGTGAGTTTAAACCTGTAGTTGTAGTCAATGCTATTAATCTGCCGAACTACAAAGTCGGCTGGTTCAGACTGGTGAATCAGCAAACTGCCTTTGTGATGCTGATTGGCGATATTGAAAAAGTGACAGTGGTCAGCACTAAAACAGCCATAGCTTTAATTAGTGGCGATATTAACAGAGACAATGCTGGTGCTGGTTTGCAGGCGAAGGCGTTTCGATAGGGTCAGTAGCCCTGGCTCTGACCCTTTGATGTTTTACATCAGAACTGCATTTCCGGAATATCGCCGGAGATCACTAACTTACCCGCAGTTTTTTGCTGAATTTCTTCGACACTGATGCCTGGTGCTCTTTCCAGTAAATGGAAAGCGCCATCCCGTACTTCCAGCACAGCTAAATCCGTGACAATCTTTTTCACACAGTTCACGCCAGTCAGAGGTAAAGTACAGCTGTCCAATAACTTAGAGCTGCCGTATTTGTCGGCGTGGGTCATGGTGACGATAATGTTCTGAGCTCCGGCTACTAAATCCATAGCGCCGCCCATGCCTTTGACCAGTTTGCCCGGGATCATCCAGCTGGCGATATTGCCTTTTTGATCCACTTCAAAAGCGCCCAATACAGTCAAATCGACATGACCACCACGGATCATGGCAAAACTTTCAGCTGAGCTGAAAATCGCTGCGCCTTTAATGGCGGTGACCGTTTCTTTACCTGCGTTGATCATATCAGCATCCAGTTCAGCTTCGGTTGGGTAGGGGCCCATACCTAATAAACCGTTTTCCGATTGCAGCATCACTTCAATACCTGCAGGCACATAGTTCGCCACTAAGGTAGGGATACCAATGCCTAAATTGACGTAATAACCGTCCTGTAATTCCTGAGCCACCCGCATAGCGACCTGTTCACGTGATAATGCCATTTGCTGTGCTCCTTAAGCCTGACGAACCATACGACGTTCAATGCGTTTCTCAAAGCTGGCTTTGATCACACGTTGCACATAAATACCAGGAGTGTGAATTTGGCTTGGCTCCAGTTCACCCGGCTC
>CAMLSF010000201.1 GCA_946482615.1 uncultured Chromatiaceae bacterium
ACTTCTGGCGTGAGCTGCGTCATGCAGGATTGGTGCATCCAAATGCGCCACTGCCGACTGACAAAGCATAGGAGACGTTATCATGGCAAAAGCATCTGCATTTATCGATATTCCTGTGTCAGCGACAGAGGTGTGGCAACTCATTGGTGGCTTTAATTCGCTTCCTGACTGGTTACCTTATATACCAAGGTCTGAATTAACTGAGGGGGGACGAGTCCGTCATTTAGTGAACCCGGTTGGCGGTATTATTATCGAGCGTTTGATGGCGTTTGATGAAATAGCGCGAAGTTACAGTTATCACATACTGCAGGCTCCATTTCCGGTGAAAAACTATTTTTCGACATTGCGGGTGGTGCCGCAATCTGCTGAAAACAGTGCTCGAGTGGAATGGTTTGGTGAATTTACTCCTGTTGGTATACCTGACGAAGATGCAGTTGAATTGTTTCAGGGCATTTATGAGGGTGGTTTAGAGGCATTACAGCACTATTTTATTGAAAAAAAACAACGCTATTTAGGCGTGTGAATTATTAATAATGTATTGCCAAAAGTTCAGCAGCTAAAGTTGATGCTCATCTACTTTAGCTGCTGCGTTATTCAGTGTCTGGCGTTTCGAGCCTGCTCAAACAGCTGTTTGACCGGCGCTTTTACCTGATTAAACTCAAGTTGTTCGCCTTCAGGACCTTTGCAATAGGCCAAAGCCCAGCCATTGGATTTGCCTTCATTAATTTCAAAGGCATTGCTGCTGACAGGCGCCTGTTGCCGTTCTTGCTCGGAAGCTGCGTCTGTGTTTCTGTTGCAGCGCACATTGTCCATACCGCGATCCCTGGCCGCTTGTTCAAAATCGGCAATAAACTGGTCGAAGTTGACCTGTTCACTGACCTGAAAAGACACATGCATATTGGTTGGGAAGGCCGGAGCTGTAAACTCATGTTTAGCAGCGTAAGTGCCTTCAGTCCAGGGTTTTTGCTGAGCATCACGGTATTGCAGTAATTCAATGACTACATTGTTAAACTGAATAAAGACCACATCCAGCCGCTGATCACCGCTTCTTAAATCAGGAACTCCGGTCGCTCCCGGGTTTAGTTTGCGTTGGGTCGCGTACAACGCATCGGTTTGCATCAGGGTGTTGTGAATGCTGGCTCCCTGAAAATTACCGTCCCGCATAATTTCAGTACCACCCAGCACTTCGGTATAAAAACGGTAAGCACGGTCTATATTGCTGACTGTGATACCAAAATGTTGCACACCTTGGATACTTGCGGCTACAGAGCGGTTTGGCTCCGCCTGAGTTGATAAAGTGGCCAGTGTGGATAACATAGCCAGAGCGATAACTTGTTTTTTCATCAAAATAACTCCTTTGTTAAGCCCCGGGCCGCATTTTTAGTGGGCGGCACTTAGGGCTGTCTGTAGTGAATAGCTGGTTGTAGTGTTCGATTCGATCAGGCCGCTGTTTGCAGCACGATACGGCTGATCTCCGGGGTGATATCTGCATGTTCCCCTAAAGCTGTCATGCCATGTTCTGTTAGTTTGCTGACAATATCTTCGATGCTGGACCCGCTGATGCCATAGCCGGAAAGTTGAGTTGGAACACCCATCACTTCAAAGAAAGCACGGGTTGATTCAATAGCCGCGTCAATACGATCATCTTCACTGCCCTGATGCAGCCCCCAAACTCGTGCTGCATACTGCAGCAGCTTGGCTTTTTTCTGATGACGTCGGGTTTGCAACATAGCCGGCAGCACAATGGCCAGTGTTTGCGCATGGTCCAGGCCATGTAAGGCGGTTAATTCATGCCCTATCATATGAGTGGACCAGTCCTGTGGCACACCAGCACCGACATAACCGTTCAACGCCATGGTGGCAGCCCACATGATATTGGCTCTGACCTGATAATCCTCTGGGTTCTTCAGTGCTTCAGGACCCTCTTCAATCAGAGTCTGAAGCAAGCCTTCTGCCAGTCTGTCCTGGACTTTGGCATTCACCGGATAGGTCAGGTACTGTTCTATGGTATGAACAAATGCGTCGATCACACCGTTTGCGATTTGGTGTTTAGGCAGGCTGAACGTAGTTACCGGGTCCAGCACAGCAAACTTAGGGATCACTAAATCAGATTTAAACACCAGCTTATCGCCGGTTTCCCTGCGGCTGATCACAGCACCCGCATTCATTTCTGAACCTGTAGCCGGCAGAGTCAGCACAGCGCCTATAGGCACAACACTGCTCAGCTCCAAATTACCGCTGGCAAAGCGGGTCAGGATAGTCCAGGGGTCGTCCTGGTAATGCAAAGCTGCGGCAATAAACTTGGTGCCATCGATGACAGAGCCACCCCCAATTGCCAGTAAAAAGTTGATTTGATGTTCGCGGCCAAGTTTAACGGCCTGCATCAGAGTGGCGTAGTCAGGGTTAGGCTCTATGCCGCTGAACTCGATGACAAAATGGCCGGACAGGGCATCAAGCACCTGTTGCAGTACACCATTACGTTGCACACTACCGCCGCCATAAGTCAGCATAACTCTGCTGCCCTGGGGTAACTGTGCTGCAATTTCAGCAATTTGATCTTTACCAAACAACACTTTAGTTGGAGCGTAGAGCGTAAAGTTAAACATGATGTTTCTCCTGATTATGAATGCTCATCACTTTGTTGAGCGGGTTTCGAACTGGTATGCGCTCATCTTAGGAGGAGTAGAAACAACCCGGTAGCTAGTGAATAGTTGTTTGATTGGCAACTAATGGTTGATAATCTGGTGCTGAATACCTGGTTAGGTTTATTTTGGGAGAACCCCCATGGATGAATTCCGTGCTGTGATGTTATTTGTTCGGGCTGCTGAGGCTGGTAACTTTAATAAAACTGCTGTAGCGCAAGGCATGACGCCTCAGGCTGTCAGCAAAACTATACTGCAGCTGGAACATCACTTAGGTTTCCGGCTTTTTCACCGAACCACCCGAAAAACTACATTAACTGAAGACGGACAGCGTTTTCTTGAATCCGTCAGGCCCAATATTGAAGGCTTAAGTCAGGCGCTGACCTCTGCCAGGCAGTCGGCTCAGGACACTGAAGGATTAATCCGGATCTGTGCGACCCGTAGTGTAGGTATTCAACTGTTATTACCGCTTATTACTGAGTTTCGCAGCACTTTTCCTGCGGTAGAGTTTGAACTGGTGATGGACGAACGGATCACGGATCTGGTCTCCAATCGCATCGATATCGGCTTTCGTTCGGGCTCCATGCCTGAGCTTCAGGTGATTTCACGACGGCTGTTTCCGCTTCGGCTGATCCCCTGTGCTGCCCCTTCTTATCTAAAGCAATACGGTATGCCAGATAGCATTCAGCAATTGCAGAACCAGCATTTATGCACGGGCTATCGCCATGCCATTACAGGCAAGCTGATGCCATGGGAGTTTGAGGTAGACGGAGAAACCCGCTTAGTTTCGGTTCCGGCGGTATTTTGTTCCAATGATTCAGGTGTGGAAATGGAGGCCATACTGGCGGGGCATGGTGCCGGACTGGTGGATAGCTTGTTAGGCATTCCTCATATTCGTAGTGGTGCTCTGGTGCCTTTTCTGGTGGATCAAATCAGTTCAAGAATGGGGGTTTATATTTATTATCCACACCGGACTGATATTCCCCGTCGTGTCAGGGCTTTTATTGATTTTGCAGTACAGAAACTGTCAGCTAACCCTTTGTATGTGCCTTCTTTGGAAGAGCTGTTGCAGTATCAGCACCGATTCCGGCCCTGAACGCATAGGTTGTCAAAGCAGCAGTTGTAACGGAGTTCTGCGCTCAGAACTAAGCCGCGCCCATCGCAGTTTTAGTAGCTATTTCAGTGATTAATGTGCGTAACCAGCGATGGGCTGGATCGTGGCGGTAGCGGACGTGCCAGGCCATTTCGACCGGAAAAGTACCTAAATCAACAGGGGCTGGCAGCACCTTTAAACGAGGATCTGTGGCCAGACGCTGACAGATTTGGCGTGGCAAAGTGGCGCAATAATCTGTCACCGCAATGATTTCTGGGATAGCCAGAAAATGCGTCACTGACACCACCACTTCCCGCTTAAGCCCTTTGCGTTCCAACGCCTGAAATAAGCCTGCTTTCAGACGGCCGGGCGGTAACATATTGACGTGTTTTAGATTTTCATACTGAGCAACAGAAATGCTGTCCGTAATGCCTGGATGATCGGCACGCACCACACAGGCCAGACTATCCTCCATCAGATGTTGTACCACCAGGTTATCAGGCGGTTCTGTTATACGACCAATCACCATAGTGGTGGATCCCGAAATCACCCCTGTTTCTGCCAGGTCTGTGCCAAAAGGCGTCAGACGCAGTCTTATACCAGGGGCTCTGGCGCGCAGCTGCGCCACTATAGTTGGCATCAGCACAAATTCGACATAGCTGTTTGGTGCAATAGTGACCAGTTGTCTGGTGTGCGCCGGATCAAATTCCTGTTGACCCAGAATCACATCATCCATGCTGGCTAAAGCTGCGGCTATCACAGGCGCCAGCTCCAGTGCTTTTTGTGTCGGCTGCATGCCATAACGTTCACGGATAAAAAGCGGATCGTGCAGCAGGGTACGCAGTCGGGTCAGCGCATTGGACAGCGCAGGCTGGGTCATCCCAAGCCGTTCAGCGGCACGGGTGACGTTGCGCTCTTCCATCATAGCGAGGAAAACGGGGAACAGATTCAGGTCATATTTCATCCAGATATACTGTCAGGGATATATCTTAAATTCAATAAATAAATTAGTTGAATATCTGCTTTGGGCGCATGCTTGGTTCAACAAAAGGGGTCGCAGTGACAACTGACTCCGGATTGCAAACCCAGACTTTAACCAACAAATTGAATTTAACGAGGACACGAAAATGAACCCTGTATCAGCACCAGTATCAGCAACAACACAGACAGATAAAGCCCTGTTTTCTCCGGTGAAAATTGGCCAGTTCACTCTGCCCAACCGGATTTTTATGGCGCCTTTAACCCGCTCCCGTTCTTTGGCAAATGGCCATCTGCAAACGCCACTGCACGCTTTGTATTATGCACAGCGGGCCAGCGCAGGTTTGATTATTTCTGAGGCGACCCAAATCAGTCAGCAGGGTCAGGGGTACGCCTGGACTCCGGGCATCTACACTGAAGAGCAGGTGGAAAGCTGGAAACTGGTGACAGACGCAGTGCATAACATGGGAGGCCGTATTTTTAACCAGCTGTGGCATGTGGGAGGCGTTTCGCACAATGTGTTTCAGCCGGGCAATCAGGCCCCTGTCTCTGCCAGTGCCTGGACACCTACGGGCATGGCATTTGTTGGTGACTATCACCCGGACGGTCCTGTACTGCCTCACCCACAAGCCCGTGAGCTGAACAAAGCAGAAATTAAGCAGATCATAAAAGACTATCAGCATGCAGCTTTGATGGCGGCCAAAGCAAATTTTGATGGCGTGGAGTTTCATGCGGCCAATGGTTACCTGATTGACCAGTTCCTGCGGGATTCAGTCAATAAAAGAGAGGACGAGTACGGTGGTCCTATCGAAAACCGTATCCGTTTATTAACAGAAGTAGTAGATGCTTTGTTGGAAGTGCTGCCAGCCTCCCGTATTGGAGTGCGTTTAACGCCGATAGATGGGGTAGGTGGCAGTTATGACAGCGATCCAAATGCCTTGTACACAGCTGCGGCTAAAGCACTGGCTGGCAAAGGACTGGCTTATCTGCATGTGGTACGACCGAACTCTCATGTCAGCAGTGAAGAAAATGTCGGCACTGGCGCTGCCATAGTGCACAACATGCGTAAAGCTTTTGATGGTCCTTTTATCATCAATGGCGAGTTTTCACCTGAAGAAGCAGAAGAGTGGGTGAAAAGTGGTAAGGCGGATGCAGTCAGCTTTGGTCGTCCTTTTGTGGCTAACCCGGATTTACCGGCTCGTATCGCACAAAATGGTCCTTATAACCAAGGGGACAGAGCAACCTTTTTTGGTGGTAACCACAAAGGTTACACAGACTACGAAACTTTAGTCAAAAGCAAAATCTGAGCAACAAAATTTTGCTGATGAATGGTTGCGAATTATCCAAA
>CAMLSF010000202.1 GCA_946482615.1 uncultured Chromatiaceae bacterium
ATCGGGCAAAAGGGGCAAAAGGAAAAAGAACGGAAAGAATTTTAGTATTTACTTATTTCATCTTTTTTTGCTCAAAGTAATTGAAGTTGCAGCGCGACGGCAAGCGTGTGAGATCCCAGGAGCATAGAAATCCTATGTGACTGGGGCGAGTAGCGCGGCCAACAAAGCTGCGGCTTTAAGTACGAAGAGGAAAACGGAAAAATTTGGCTGGAGTACAGATAGCCGGCAGTGGAATATCCCAGGCTTCGACTGGCACTGATTCGACTTGCTGGCAATCATGGGCTAAGCCAATCAGCAGTGGTTTTGTTGTAGCAAAATCCAACTGGCTTAAGGTTCTGTCGTAAAAACCGCCACCCATGCCCAAACGCTGGCCTTGAGCGTCAAAAGCCACCAAAGGGGTAAAAATCAGATCCAGCTGGCTGACAGGGCAGAGCAGACTGCAATTAAGCTCCGGCTCACCAATACCAAACTTGTTGGGTTTTAGTACGGTGTCCGCAGTATAAAGCTGAAACACCAGATAACCAGGTACGACAGGATGCAATAACGGCAGGTATAAGCTTTTACCTTGTTGCCATAAGGCCTGGATCAAAGGGGTCGTATCCAGCTCACCATCATTGGTCAGATATAAAGCGATATGCAAAGCTTGTTGCACTTCAGGCCGTGGCAAGAGCTGCCGGACTAAATCCAGACTGGCCTGATGCTGCTGCTCTGCAGATAAAGAGCGGCGCAAACTGCGAATATGGCTGCGAAGCTGTTGGCGTGAAGTCAAAACACTCACCCTGAACATGTAGGGGCGAGGCTTGCCTCGTCCGTTTCGTTTTAAATAAAGATTGGGGAAAAAAACGCAGGATAAATTGTTCTCCGAATTGCCGTGTCAAGTATTAGCCCTTGAACCTAAGGTTCAAGGCGGGAGTCAGTTGTCACCGTAGGCTTCTCGGTACGGGCCGAGCCTGCACAAAAGCAACAAAAAAGAGCCCCTTTAAAAAAACAATTATCGGCTCAGGGACATCTACCTAATCACTAACAACCCAGAGAACGTGGTAAGTATAACATCGGCTTTTTGATTATTCCGCCTTCTTTTTTACTTCCACGAGCTCATTGCACAAATTAAGCGCAATCATTAACAAAACATCTTCATTCATATGCACACCGGGTTTAAATTTTGTACTGGCCACCCGTTGTTCCAGTTCATCTATGGCTGCTTGCAGTCGTTGTTCTTCGCCTAAAGGACAGGACACTTTGAGCACCCGGCCTAATACAGAAATCGTCAGTTGCTTAGGTTTTGTACTGGCAACAGGTTTGGAGACAGGTTTTTTCACCACGGCTTCAGCCGGAGGAGGGTCAACAGGACGAAATTTACGTAAATGCATGATAGATACCTCTGGGCCTGCGATTGGGGCGTCCATCTGTTGGCGGGTAGAACCAGCAAATGGTAGGATAGCTGCCTTGAAAAGTCGCTTGGGCCGAAAAATTATGACGACAGAATCTTTTAAATCTTACGATCACTGGACCAGTTTGCTGGATCAATCTTACCTGATGGCGTCGGCCGCCGAAGTACATGGCTTGATCGCAGGTTTGCTAAGTGCCGGTGTGAGCGCAGAACCGGCAAAGATATTACCAGTTCTGCACGACTTCTTAAATGACGGACAAGCCTTATCTGCCCCTGTTAAAGCAGATATTTCTGATTTAATTATGCAAACGTCCGAATCTTTGGCACAAACCGACTATTCCTTTGCCTTATTGCTGCCGGGCGACGACGATTCGCTATCCGAGCGGCTTGAAGCTATGGTCGAATGGACCCAGTCGTTTTTGGTCGGTTTTGCCATACAGCAGAATGATTTATCTCTGTGTTCTGCTGATGTCAAAGATGCGATAGAAGAGCTGACCGAAATCACCAAAATTGACGTATTTGCAGTGGACGACAACAGCGCCGAAAGTAACGAAGAGTCTTACTTTCTGGTACTGGAGCATATTCGTTTACTGGTACTGACCTGTTTTAACGAGGTCGGGCTGAAATTCAGCAAAGCCGAAGTTCAGAATAAAACTTTGCATTAAGAGCCTTTAGCAAATGACAGTGAACATCTATTCAAACAGACGTGAGCGCTTGCTTACATCTATCCCAAACAACAGCGTCGTCTTGGTGCCTGCCGCAGTGGAATTAACCCGCAGCCGCGACACTGAATACCCTTTTCGTCAGGACAGCGACTTCTTTTATCTGACTGGTTTTAATGAACCTGACGCGCTTTTGATCCTAAGCAAAGATAATTCCGGTAACACTGCTAGTCTGTTGCTGTGCCGTGCTAAGGACCAGTTGGCGGAGATTTGGCAAGGCCGCCGTTTAGGGCCGGAGCAAGCCAAAGCTGTATTGGGGCTGGACGCTTTGCCAGTTTCTGAGCTGGATAACGAGCTGTTAAAAGCGCTGAATCAAAAAACGACGCTTTGGTATGCGCAGGGCACTTATGCTGAATTTGACGCCAAAGTAGCAGCCACTTTAGCTACTTTAAGGCTTTATCCGAAACGGGGTTATGTAGCACCTACAGTGCAGCAGGACTTACGGCCTGTGACGGCTGAAATGCGCTTGTTTAAAGATGAAAACGAAATAAAGCTGATGCGCAAAGCCGGAGTTATTAGTGCCAATGCGCATAAAAGAGCCATGCAGGCCGCTAAAGCCGGTGTGTGGGAATATCAGCTCGAAGCCCATATTCTGCATGAGTTTGCGATGAATGGTGCCCGCCATCCGGGCTACAACTGCATAGTAGGAGCTGGAGAAAACGGCTGTATTTTGCATTACACCGACAACAGCAGTCAGCTTAAAGACGGCGATTTAGTACTGATTGACGCTGGCGCTGAGTATCAGGGCTATACGGCCGATATTACCCGTACTTTCCCGGTCAGCGGCAAATTCAGCCCAGAACAGGCTGCTTTGTATCAGGTGGTGCTGAATGCTCAGTACGCCGCTTGTGCCCAGGTAAAACCCGGCAATAAGTTTAAAGATGCACTGGACGCTGCTTGTCTGGAGCTGACCAAAGGCTTACTGGAGTTAGGTATTGTGCAGGGTGAGCTGGAGCAGCTTTTGAAAGACAACGCCTGCAAAGCCTATTTTATCCACGGTTTAGGCCACTGGTTAGGCCTGGACGTGCATGATGTGGGCGCTTACAAAGTGGCTGGCGAAGAGCGGCCTTTTGCACCCGGCATGGTGTTAACCATAGAGCCTGGTTTATATATTCCAACCAACTCGCCTTGTGATCCAAAGTGGTGGGGGCTGGCCGTACGTATTGAAGACAATTTGCTGGTGACAGCACAAGGTCACGACAACTTAACAGAGTCAGTGCCAAAAGAGATCGCCGAAATCGAAGCTTTAATGGCACAAGGCCACAGCTAAAAACAGGATCCATTGATGTCAGAGACTCAGAGTACAGAACAACCTCTGGAGCTGGTGATCGCAGGCGGTGGTATGGCCGGATCACTGCTGGCTTATGTATTGCTGAGTCAAAACCCTGCATTAAAGCTGGCTATTATTGAGCAGAGTGCAGAACTTGGTACTGACGAGCAACCCTCCAAAGCCAGCTTTGACAGCCGCAGCATAGCCCTGGCACACGGCAGTGTGGAACTGTTGCAGCAATGGGGTTTGTGGCAGGACCTGCAGCAAAGCGGCTGTGCTATTAAACATATCCATATCTCTGATCGTGGTCATTTTGGTAAAACCTATTTAAATGCCGCCGATCATCAGTTAACTGCATTAGGGCAGGTGATCGAAGTCGAAGCCATAGGCGAAGTCTTGTGGCAAAAGCTTAAAGCCTTCACAGCAGAAGGGCGCTTAAGTTGGTTTTATCAGGATGCAATCAGCGCGTTAAACCCAACCGCAGAGCTGCAGCAGGTTCAGCTGAAAAGTGGCGCTTTGCTGCAGACTAAGTTACTGGTTATTGCTGAAGGCGGCTTATCACCCAGCCGCAGCTTAGCGGGTTTTGAACTGAAATCTGATGATTATCAGCAGCATGCGCTGATCGCCAATATAGGTTTGGCCGATTCGCATCAACACAAAGCTTTTGAACGTTTTACTCCCACCGGGCCTTTGGCTTTATTGCCTTTAACCCGGCAGCGGTATTCGCTGGTCTGGACTTTAACGCCAGAACAGGCTGCGCATCATGTAAAGCAACCAGAGCAAGAGTTTTTAGCCGCATTGCAACAGGCTGCAGGCCACAGGGCTGGTGTGTTTAAAACTGTGGGTCAGCGGGTGGTGTATCCCTTAAGTTTAAAGCGGGCCACTGAAGCGTCGCGCCATCGCACAGTGCTTTTAGGTAATAGCCTGCATAACCTGCACCCTATAGCAGGTCAGGGGTTTAACTTAGCTATCCGCGATATTTATAGTTTAAGTTTATTGCTGCAAAAACATCAGGCAGATGCGGGTTGTTACCAGCTGACCAAAGCCTATCAGCAGGCGCGTTTACCTGATATGCAGCAAGTGATTTTGTATACAGACTCTTTAGTACGGCTATTTTCCAATTCATCCCGCCTGATGGCGCTTGGCCGTAATACAGGCTTATTGGCGTTAAACCTTTGTCCTGAATTAAAACAAGCCGTGGCGAATCAGGCCATGGGGCTCAATTCTATTCGCCAGTTAAAGGCGCTGCTGAGTTAAACCTCGGCCTAAAAAAAGAGATCACATATGCAGGATCTGGATATTTGTATAGTCGGCGCAGGTAGTGCAGGTTTAACGCTTGCCCTTTTACTAGCCGACTTACCGCTTAAAATTGCCGTGTTGGATAAAGATCCGGCGCCTGTGCTTGTTGCACCCAGCTTAAAGCGGGTTAGCGCCCTGAATCAGGCATCCAAAAGGTTGCTGAGTCAGCTGGGCGTTTGGCAGGATTTAACATCAGCTGCGCCTTATACCGATATGAAGGTATGGGAAGCCGATAGTTTTGGCCGCATTGAGTTCTCTGCGCTTGAGCAAGGTTGTGACGAACTGGGTTTTATCGTCGATAACGAACAGTTACGCGCCGTGCTTTACAGCAAACTGCAAAGCAAAACCAATGTCAGTTGCCTGTTTCAAAGCCGTATTCAAAGCATCAGCAATAGTGAACAGCAAAACCTGCTGACTATTGAAGGCCAAAGCCCAATTCTGTGCAAACTGCTGGTGGCAGCAGATGGCGCTAACTCTTTTGTCCGTCAGCAATTGCAGATGCCTATCGCCTTTTGGGATTACCAGCATCAGGCCTTAGTGGCACAAATCCGCACCAGTGAGCCGCATCAAAGCTGTGCCCGTCAGGTGTTTTTACCCACAGGCCCGCTGGCCTTATTGCCATTGGCCGATCCGCATTTGGTTTCTATTGTCTGGAGTACCAGCCCGGAGCAGGCGGCGGAATTACAAGCCATGCCAGTTGAGCAATTTAATAAAGCCTTAACGGCAGCCAGCAATTCTGTGCTTGGATTACTGCAGATTGAATCGGACCTCAGCAGTTATCCGCTAAAAATGCGTTATGCCAGCGAATGGGTGCTGAATAAAACTGTGCTGGTGGCCGACGCTGCGCACACCATTCACCCGCTGGCGGGGCAGGGCATGAACCTGGGGTTAATGGACGTTGCCGCATTAGCAGAACTAATAGGTCAGCAAATCAGTGCGCAAAAACCCATTAATGAGCAACGTATGCTGCGAAATTATGAACGCTGGCGTAAAGCCGAGGCTCAAACTCTGATCGCGGCTATGGAGGCCTTTAAACAAGGCTTTGGCCGGCAAAACCCAGTACTGAAATTAGTGCGTGGTGCGGGAATGTCGCTGACTGATAAACTGCCTTTCGTAAAACAAAAAATAATGGCTGCAGCTTTGGGCGATTCTGGCGATCTGCCAATAAAGGCAAGGCCTGCAGCTAAGTGAGAGGCTGTTCCAAGGCCTGAAAAGGCAGGGTTATGAGCTATAGTCCTGCTATTCGCATTATTAAATCTAATCCAAAAGGGGCTGTTGGCCTCTGGCCCCATCGGTTATAATCCGGTTCATCTTAAAAATGCCATTCGGTTATAAGCAGATTTCTGTGACAA
>CAMLSF010000203.1 GCA_946482615.1 uncultured Chromatiaceae bacterium
TGTATTTGCAGCAAAGCAGCGAACGCAGCCAGATGCTTCGACAAGCAATAAATCCTGCTCTGCTGGATCAGTTGTTGGCCCCGTTATTTCCAGCTACAGCAACTGAACCTGACTGGCAACGTTTGTCCTGCGCTATAGCAGCCAGCAGTAGTTTTAGTGTGATCACTGGTGGGCCTGGTACAGGCAAAACCACTACAGTGGTCAAGTTGTTGTTGGTGTTGCAGCAATTACAGCAACAACAAGGCGCTGCGCCTTTGACTATTCAGCTGGCTGCTCCTACCGGCAAAGCGGCAGTGCGGCTTCGAAGCTCCATTCGCACAGCCCTGGATAAACTGCCGGCCCCGGCAGAAATCAAAAGTCAGGTACCCACTGATGTATCTACTTTGCATAAGTTACTGGGCGCCAGGGCGCAAAGCCGGCAGTTTAAGCAAAATGCGCTGGAGCCTTTGGCGCTGGATTTATTAGTAGTGGATGAAGCCTCGATGTTGGACGTAGAGCTGATGGCGGCTTTATTGTCCGCTTTACCTGCGCATGCGAGGTTGATTTTATTAGGGGATAAAGATCAGCTGGCCTCAGTGGAAGCGGGCGCTTTAATGGCCGAGCTCTGCCAATGGGCCGAACAAGGGCATTATTGGCCTGCAACGGCTGACTGGCTCAATCAGTTGTCTTCTGCTGCTATCCCAGAGCATTTAATCAGCCAGCAAGGCAAAGCGCTGGAGCAGCAAATTGGTATGCTCAGGGTCAGCCACAGATTTGACCCTCAGAGCGGTATCGCCAAATTAGCCAATGCAGTCAATAGCGGTCAGAGTGCAGAAGTTGCGGCCATTTGCCGCGCTGATTATGCCGATTTGCAGTATCTGGAAGTGGCGGAGCTCAGGCAGCTTAAGCCATTTATATTGACCGGTCAGGCGAAAAAGCAACTACCAGATGCTGCTGGTTTTAGTTTTTATTTAGCCACAGTAGCGCAAAGCCCGGCTTTGGATGCGTCAGATCACCTGATTGATCACTGGGCGCAGCAAGTGCTGGCAGATTTTTCCGCCTTTCAGTTATTATGTGCTGTACGTCGGGGCCCGCTGGGTGTCGAGCAGGTAAACCTGACTGTGGAAAAGATGCTGCATCAGGCGGGGCTGATCCAACAGAGCAGTCAGTGGTACGCGGGCCGTCCTGTGATGGTCATGCAAAACGATTATGCACTGGGGCTGATGAATGGCGATGTGGGCATCTGCTTATTACGGCCCTACCAGGGCAAATGGATGCTCGCCGTGGCTTTTGCATCAGAAGACAGCAGTAAAGCTGTACGTTGGGTGTTGCCAAGCCGGCTGCAGCAAGTCGAAACCGCTTATGCCATTACTGTGCATAAATCTCAGGGATCGGAGTTCCGTCATGCGGTGCTGGTATTGCCGGATCATTTCAGCCCTGTGCTGACGCGCGAACTGATTTACACCGGAATTACCAGAGCGGCGAAACTTTTTAGCCTGGTCTGTGCCAAACCGGACTTGTTGCCCCAGGCTATTGAGCAAAAGGTGCAACGTCACGGCGCGGTCAGGCTCTAAGGCTGTTCTTGTCTGATCTGTAGCAAGAGTTTGCTGAGTTGCTCTGCAGGCCAGTGGTTTTCCTTTATGGCTTGTTCCGCTGTGGCAGCCAGTGCACTGACGCGGGTAAAGCCAAAACAAGCGGATGTACCTTTTATTTTGTGCAGCAGTGCTGCTGTAGGACCAGGTTCTTGTAGGTGCATCAGCTGTTCCAACTCCACGGCCACTGTAGGCAGTGTATCGCGGTACAGGCTGGTTAGTTCGTCTAACTGCTGCTGAACTTCATCCTGGGCCTCGAAGGATTGTTTTACTGGCAGAAACTCCGCAATTTTGGCGTACAAGACTTGGGCCTGCACAGGTTTTGTCAGTACTGCGTGGCAACCCGCCTCAAGGCAAAGTCGTTTCTGCTCAGCCTGTACATCGGCTGTCAGTGCAATAATAGGCATTTGATAGCCCTGACGCCGAAGTTCAAGCGAAGCCGTTAAACCATCCATCACTGGCATGTGCATGTCCATCAATATTAAATCAAAGGACTGCTGTGTAACTTTTTGTAGTGCGTCAAGACCATTCAGTGCCGTTTGTAATTCAAGCCCTGCGGCACTGAGCAAAGTGCTGAATAGTAAACGTAAATCTGGGACATCATCGACAATCAACACTGAACCCATCAATTGTGGGATCTGTTGCTGTGTCTGAGTCAGGCTGTTTACCTGTGGTTTTAGTGCCTTTAATAAAAACTCGGTTTGGACAGGTAAAGGGATGAGCAAAGAAAACTGGCTCCCTTGCTGCACTGTGCTTTGCAGTACCAACTGGTAGCCCATTAAATCAGCCAGTTGTTTACAGATATACAAACCTAATCCCGTCCCGCCAAACTGGCGGCTTATGCCCGGATCACCCTGCTCAAAAGCCGCAAACAACTTCTGTTGTACTTGTTCACTGATGCCTGGTCCTGTATCGGAAACGCTGAGTTGCAATTGGTTTTGTTTGACGACAGCAGATAAACGCACTTCACCTCGTTGAGTAAATTTCAGTGCATTACCAAGCAGGTTCATCAGAATTTGTTTCAGCCGCAATGGATCCGTATATAAGGTGCGAGGCAATGGATAACAGCAGTCGAGGTTGAAGCTTAGTTCTTTGGCTGTTGCAGCAGGTAACATACTTTGATGCAACTCGCTGAGTAATGGTTGTAACTCAAAGTGTTGTAATTCAAGCGGTAGTTTACCTTCATCCATTTTGGCCGCATCCAGAATGTCGTTGACGATTTGCAATAAAAACTTACCCTGACTATCGATGGTTTGTAGCTGGCTTTGCAGTTGGGGGGCATGAGGTTGGGTCAGAACGTGTTGAATAAAGCCAAGAATAATGGTCAGTGGTGTACGTAGTTCATGGCTCATATTGGCTAAAAATCTGGTTTTGGCCAACGCCAGTTGTTGGGCCTTATCGCGTTCTATAGACAATTCGGCAGTCCGCTGTTCGACACGTTGTTCCAGTTGCAGGCTAAGGGCGGTTTTTTCTGCCAGAGCCGATTGCAGTTCCTGATGACCAGTATGTAAACGTTGCTGCATGGAGGTAAAGCTAGTGAGTAATTGTTCAAACTCCAGAGCCGAGTTATCCAGTTGTTGTTTAGCTGTTTGAGATGCGCCCAGCTCCATGCCCTCGATACTGCGGATCAATTGCTGCAAAGCCAGAGTGTAGCCCGAAGCAAAACGCTGACTGCTGCGTGACAACAGCTCAATGCCTGCCAAGACGGCTAACAACGCTACGAAGGTCAGAAGCTGGTAATACAACGCTACATAGCTATAGTCCCAGAACAGTATTAGTTTCCAGTTTGTACCATCAACATTGCTTGTCAGCCGGATCTTGTCGCCTGTTTGATTAAAATGCAGATGACTCTGGCGATGAAAAGGGGAGTGGGTTAAATAGGCTTTAGACTCTGCCAGCGTGGCTGTGGCAAAATCAACTTTTTGTCCTGTTTCATTTAGATCCGCTAGCCCCCAGATTTTTATCTGTCTGCCGTCCGTCAGCAGTAACTGCAGATCCTGGTTGCGTTGTGACAGGTCCAGAGCTGTGGTCAGCCGTTGAAGTGCTACTGATAATTCTAATACGCCAGCAAAGTGCTGGTTTTGATATAGTGGCATACTCAGAGCAAACAGCAGATCCTGCCCCAACTTCTGGCCCTGAAATACATCGCTGATATAAGGGGAACCCTTTTGCTGAGGTTTCTGGAAATAGTCGCGGTGAGTCACCGAATGTCCTTTGATATCCTGCGCAATGTGCTCCTTAAAAAACGCAGTGACTTTGCCGGATGCGTCTGTACGTAGTGCGGAGATAAATTCAGGTTGGCTTCTGACTAATTGCTGCAAACTTTGTTCATCACCTACTAATCTGGCATAACCAGATGCCAGTTTTAGCTCGGCCTGGTAAGACGATAGCCGTTGTTTCAGTTGAGTGACGATCAGCTGTTGCTGTTCAGCAAGTTTTGAGACATGAGTGGATAAATTCAGTACTACAGTGCCATGAAGCAACACACTAATCATCAGTGCCCACGGAATGGCTGCGATTAGTGCAATATGGCTGGCTAATTGAGCTTTCAGAGGTTGTTGGCGTTTTTCCGCCAAACTAGCGGCCTGAATTTTAAACAAACGGGCACAACGTTTCAGGATCAACAGGGTGCTGGTCAGGATTAGAGCGCTGAGCAATACCCAGGCTGGAGGTTGAGGTTCAGTGGGGAAACTGAGCAATAAGGCGATAGTGGTTAAAAAATACAGTGCTACAGCCCCCAAGCGCCTGTGGTCGCTGTTCACAATGGGTAGAAAAACCAGTAATTGCAATAAAGAACAGATCCAATAAACAGGTGAATTTAGAGGTAAAAGGACCAGCACTGCACAGGCCAGGCTCCAAATCAGTCCGAGACGTTGCAGCACGACAATAAAAGCTAAATTACCCAACAATAAAGGGGTACACAACGGCAATTCCAACGCCAGTAAGTTAGCTATGATGCCAAACAGACTTAATCCGGTGACATAAAGCAGTTGGCGTGAAAAAGACGAACCAGAATATTTGTCGTGACTGTTCTGTGTCAAAAAAGCAACTCATTTGAAAAAAATGATACTTAGATACTAGAGGATCCAGAGCAGCTATTCACTGTCTATTGCAAAAATATTTTAAGAAGCACAGTGGATTTTTAGGTTTATCTCATATGCTTATGAAGGATTAAGGGTGACAAGCGATGTGCAGATGCAGATAATAAGCTTCTTGTTTAAATCTCCAGGCTACAGACCTGAACTATGGTGTTCTAATGGATTTTATAATTTTACTCAAGGCCTTATTGTTGGGCATAGTGGAAGGTTTAACTGAGTTTCTACCAGTTTCAAGTACAGGACATTTGATTGTTGTCGGTGATTTAATTAACTTTTACAATGAAGGCAAGGTTTTTGAAGTTGCCATTCAACTGGGGGCCATTCTGGCCGTGGTATTTGAATACCGAAAGCGTTTTATCAGTGTAGCCACCGGTATTACCCATGATAAAAAAGCACAGAATTTTGTACTGAATTTGTTTGTAGCCTTCTTGCCTGCTGCCATTGTTGGCTTGTTGTTTATTAAGTACATCAAACTTTATTTATTTAACCCTATCACTGTAGCAAGCATGCTGGTGTTGGGGGGCTTGGTGATTTTGTACGCGGAGCGCCGCACTCATGAAATCAAAATTCATGACGTGGATCAAATCAGCTGGAAAGATGCGTTAAAAGTTGGTTGTGCGCAGATTATTTCGATGATCCCCGGGACTTCACGGTCAGGTGCGACGATTATCGGTGGTCTGTTTTTTGGTTTTGATCGTAAAGTTGCTGCCGAATTTTCGTTTTTCCTGGCTGTACCGACTATGTTTGCAGCCACCTTTTACGATATCTTTAAACACCGCGACGTACTGAATTTTGAGCAAATGCCTGTGTTTGTAGTAGGTTTTGTTGCAGCTTTTGTCAGTGCTTTAATAGCAGTAAGAACTTTTGTCCGTTTTGTTTCAAATCATAGTTACGAAATTTTCGCCTGGTACCGAATTGCCTTTGGTTTATTTATTCTGGCCACCTGGTACTTTGGTTGGGTTAGCTGGTCTTAAGATTAGCTTGCAGCTCTGTCCATGCAGGATAGAGCTGCAGAGCTTCCAGAATATGCCGGTCTGCCTCTTTGAGCTCAAGATTTTTATGGTGAGCCACTTTGTGCGCCAGCCAGTGAATGACGCCGGGTAAAGACTGGCAGTCTTCCAGTTGATCCGGCAGAATAACTGCCTGCACTATGCTGTTTTCAAATCCCCACAGTGTCAGCAAATAGGCCGAAATCATTGAAAAATGACAGGCGTCTTCATCCGCCATTAAGGGCTGTTGTAAATGTTCCACCATCCAGCCCAGGCAATCAAACAACGACACTAAAAATGCAGAATCCTGCAGGCTTTGTCCGAGCCCTGCCTGTTTACACAAATAGCGTGCCAGACAAGCCTGAT
>CAMLSF010000204.1 GCA_946482615.1 uncultured Chromatiaceae bacterium
TCTATAGCACTTCCATGCACTTTGTTGCGCATCCTCAGCAGATGCTTTACTCTTCAGGACAGATGAAGCTTAACCAGTTAGTGCTTTGAATTTTATCTAAAAGTGGTTTTTTTATAAAAAACAACAAATTAAGGATGAATAAAGATGAATAAATTTTTAAAAGCCAGCATCCTCTGCCCCATGTTTGTTCTTGGTATGAGTCAGGCCAGTGCTGCTGTATTTAGTTCGGAACAAGTGATAGCTCATCAGCAGTTCAACTTCAACAAAGCTCAGGTATTGTCTTTTGTCGACAGTGCAGAAGTGCAGAGTAAGCTGATTGAATTGGGCGTCAGCCCAGCCGATGCCAAACAACGTATCGCCAATATGACAGCCGAAGAGCTGAATGCGCTGAATACGCAGATGAACGAAATGCCAGCTGGTGGTGTGGTTGGTGCCATAGTCACTGTATTAGCCATCATAGCGCTGCTGGATTTATTGGGTGTCACAGACGTTTACCCTTTTATCAATCCAATTAACCGTTGAGTTTTTTGATGGTTTTACTACGACAAGCCTGCCTTTTGGCGGGCTTGCTGATTTTACTGACCGGCTGCCAAACGCCGCCACAAACTAAGCAGCTGTTGGCACAGCCTCCTGCTATTGCCCGTCAGCATTTGATCCCGCAGGTCCCCTTTTATCCACAGCAAGAGTATTTTTGTGGCCCCACCACCTTAGCTGAAGTGGCTGGTTTTTATGGGCTGAACAAAGACCCTGCCACTATAGCGCCCGCTACTTTTATTCCGGGGTTGCAAGGCACTTTGCAAATTGAAATGGCAGCAGCAACACGACAGCTGGGTCTGGTCGCTTATGAGCAGCGCGGCAGCATGGAGCAATTGTTAAGTCTGGTGGCGGAAAATATTCCGGTGATAGTGCTGCAAAACAACTCTATCGCCTGGTATCCGCAGTGGCATTATGCCGTGGTGATTGGCTACGACCTGCAGAGCCAGGAAGTGATTTTGCATACAGGGCTGACGGAAGCCTACAGGCTGAACTTCTCTACCTTTGAGCGCACCTGGGCGAGGGGGAATTATTGGTTGTTGGCCATGTTGCCTGCGGATAAAAGCAGTGCGCAGTTGGAGCCTTTTATTTACACCAAAGCCAGTCAGGATTTACTCACTACCCAACAGGTTGATAGCGGTGTGGCGGCATTAAAAACTGCGACTACGCAGTGGCCTGATTATTGGCTCCCTTACTTTTTATTGGGTAATCATTATTTCTCCAGCCAGCCCGCAGAAGCGGCCCGCTGGTTTGAACAGGGTCTGCCTTTTGCACAGCAGGAAATATCCTATCTGAACAATTACGCTGTGTTATTAAGTGAACAAGGCTGCAAGGCGAAAGCCACCAGCTTAATAGAAGCAGCCCTGAAGCTGTCGCCACATGACAGCAATTTGCTGGATAGTCAGCAACAAATTCACAACTCTAAAAAGGTGGTGCCTGCTGCTGGTTTGCAATGTCAGTGATAGCTTGATGTTGTCAGGCTGACACTGAGTTAACCCCGGTGGCAGCGCTGTAACTCCTCAATAGTGGCCTTGGCCAGTGGCGAGCTGCTGTTGCTTTTTGACGTGATCAGCACCACCGGAATTTGATAGCTGTATTTTTCCGGCTGAATAGCGCGAAACAACCCTTTTTCTACCCAGTAGCTGGCGTAATGTTCAGGCAGATAACCAATAAACTTACCGGACAAAATCAGGTGGGCTATGCCTTCGTCGTGGTAAGCACTGGCGCTGTTTTGATAGTTCAGGCCGTCGTTGCGGATCTCTTTATCTCTCATGTAGTTACTGGTTACTACTTCGGCCTGGGCCAGCCATTTGCTGCTGTCTTTGGCGGCGCAGTCAAAAAGAGGGTGGCCGGCTGCGCAATACAGATAGTTGGTTTCCGGGTGCAGGGGCTGGTAATTCAGGCCACGGATATGATGACGGCTGACGCCAATGCCGACTAAAGAGCGGCCATTGGCAACTGCTGTTTCTACTTCACGCGCTTCACACACATGAATATCAAACTGCAGGTTACTGCTTTTGTTTTTCAGCGCAGCTATGGCTTTGGCCACACCACAACGTGGATCGCTGATCAGCGTATCAACAATGGCAATAGTGACACGGCCCGACAAGGTGTGTCTGGAGCCTGCCACTGTAGCGGCAAAAGTTTCGCATTGCTGCAGCAGCTGCAAAGACGCCTGATAGGTTACCCGGCCAGCGTCAGTCAGCTCAAAGCCGCTGCGGCCACGTTTACACAAGGTCACACCTAAACGAATTTCCAGATCGGACAAATGGGCACTGATGGTGGAGCGACCAATATTCAGCCTGGATTCGGCTGCCGACAAACCACCGGATTCCACTATGGTGACAAAAATTCGCAATAAGCGTAAATCAACGTCCTGGACCTGCATAAGGACTCACTCTTTAGTTCGATAAATCCGGAATAAGATACGATTATTATGTATTTATAAAACATCATCGGCAAGCTAGCATTAGCCTATCTCTGGCCTTTAAGGCTCAAGCACAGCAACAGATAGAGGAGTAGAAGATGGTGTTTAATTATGGCATTGACCGTCTTGACCTGGACACAGTACAAGCTATTGCAGAAGGCCGCATTCAAGCGCAGTTAAATGCTGAAGCTATAGCAAAAATTAATCACAGCCGCAGCTGTGTTGACCAAATGGCGGCTTCTGACAAAGCCATTTATGGCATCAACACTGGCTTTGGCCCTTTGTGCGACACCCAGATTTCGCCGGCTGAAACTGCACTGCTGCAGAAAAACCTGCTGATCACTCATGCTGTTGGCGTAGGTGAACCTATTGCCAAAGCTATTTCCAAACTGATGCTGATCACCAAGGTGCATGCACTGAGCCAGGGCTATTCAGGCGTGCGGCTGGAAGTGGTTGAGCGTATGCTGAAATTTATTGAGCTGGATCTTATTCCTGTAGTGCCGGAACAAGGTTCGGTTGGCGCTTCCGGTGACTTAGCGCCGCTGTCGCATTTATTCCTGCCACTGATAGGTGAAGGCGAGTTTTGGCACGGTAAAGAAAGTATTCACGCCGCTGAAGCTTTACGTCAGCATGGTTTAGAGCCACTGGAACTGCAGGCCAAAGAAGGTTTGGGCCTGATTAACGGTACCCAGTTTATTCTGTCGCACGGCATTACGGCGCTGCTTAAAATGCGTTACCTGCTGGACTTAGCCGATGTGGCTGGCGCTATGAGCATTGAAGGTATGCAGGGCAGTGGTTCGCCTTTCCGTGCTGAATTGCACCAAATCCGTCCTTTTGCCGGCAATATCGAAGTGGCCACAAGGATGCGCCGTCTGTTTAAAGACTCAGAAAATATGGCGTCGCATTTTGGTTGCGCCAGAGTACAGGACCCTTATTCACTGCGTTGTATACCGCAGGTGCATGGTGCGTCACGCAATGCCTATTATCATTTAAAAGAACTGGTTGAGATTGAGATGAACTCAGTCACAGACAACCCTATTGTGATAAGTGCAGAAGAAGCCTTGTCCGGCGGTGGTTTCCACGGTCAGCCTCTGGCGATGGCACTGGATTACACTTCTATAGCGGCAGCTGAGCTTGGCAATATTTCTGACCGCCGTTGTTATTTGTTACTGGAAGGTCTGCATGGTTTACCACGTTTGCTGACCAAAGCCGGTGGTTTAAATTCCGGCCTGATGATCCCTCAGTACACTACGGCAGCTTTGGTGACAGAAAACAAATCTCTGTGTTTCCCACCATCCGCCGACAGTGTGCCGACATCTATGGGCCAGGAAGATCATGTGTCTATGGGCAGTATCTCGGGTCGTAAACTGAATCAGATTTTGGGCAATCTGGAGAAAATCCTCGCCATTGAACTGATGTATGCGGCACAGGCTATTGAGTTCCGTCGTCCTCATACCTGCTCAGATTTAATTGAAGAAAACCAAGCCATTATCCGCGCCAAAGTGGCTAAGCTGGAAGAAGATCGTCTGTTAAAGCCGGACATTGATGCGATGATCCAGCTGGTTCGCAACCAGGCTTTTCATGTCGCTTTTGCAGTGAACTAACAGGGAGTGCCATGATGATGACGTTTCAGGATCAGATTAAACAAGGTATTCCGGCCGTATTGCCTGCGGCTAAAGCTTATCCGTTGGATGCCAACCGTGCGCCAAAACGCAAAGACATTTTAACCAAAGCAGAAAAACAGCTGGCGGTACGTAACGCTTTGCGTTATTTCCCAAAAGAATGGCATGCCGAACTGGCGGCTGAGTTTGCAGAGGAACTGAATAACTTTGGCCGTATTTATATGTATCGCTTTAAGCCGGAGTACGCCATTAAAGCCCGTGCCATCAGCGACTACCCGGCCCGGTGCCAGCAAGCTGCCGCTATTATGCTGATGATCGACAATAACTTAGACCCTGCTGTGGCACAGCACCCGGAAGAGCTGATCACCTATGGTGGTAATGGCGCTGTATTTCAGAACTGGGCGCAGTATCGCTTAACCATGAAGTACTTAAGCGAAATGGCTGAAGATCAGACGCTGCATATGTACTCTGGCCATCCTATGGGTTTATTCCCGTCATCCGTTGAAGCACCACGGGTAGTGGTAACCAACGGCATGATGATCCCCAACTATTCCAAACCGGATGACTGGGAACGTTTTAACGCCCTGGGTGTGACCCAATACGGCCAGATGACGGCCGGTTCCTTTATGTACATTGGCCCGCAGGGCATAGTACATGGCACTACTATTACGGTGATGAACGCCTTTCGTAAAGTGCTGCAAAAAGGCGATACACCCAAAGGCAAAATTTTCTTAACCGCAGGTTTAGGTGGCATGAGTGGTGCGCAGCCTAAGGCGGGTAACATCGCTCAGTGCATTACTGTGTGTGCTGAAGTGAATCCAAAAGCTGCCATCAAACGCCATCAGCAAGGTTGGGTAGATGAGCTGATTGATAATATGGACGCTCTGATTGCCCGGGTGAAACAAGCTCAGGCTGGCAACGAAGTGGTGTCTATTGCTTATATAGGCAACGTAGTGGATGTATGGGAAGCCTTTGATCAGCAGGGTATTTTTGTGCATTTAGGTTCAGACCAGACCTCCTTGCACAACCCATGGTCAGGTGGTTATTATCCTGTTGGCATCAGCTATGACGAAGCCAACAGGTTAATCCGTGAAGAACCGGAGCTGTTTAAAGCCAGGGTGCAGGACACCTTAAAACGCCACGCCGCTGCGGTAAACAAACACACAGCCAAAGGTACTTACTTCTTCGATTATGGCAATGCCTTTTTACTGGAAGCGTCCCGCGCTGGTGGTGATGTAATGGCGGCCAACGGCATCGACTTTAAATACCCGTCTTATGTGCAGGATATTTTGGGCCCTATGTGTTTTGACTATGGTTTTGGCCCTTTCCGTTGGGTTTGTACTTCAGGCAAAGCGGACGATCTGGATAAAACCGACGCCATTGCTGCAGAAGTGCTGAAAAAAATCATGGCAGAGTCGCCGGAAGAAATTCAGCAGCAGATGCAGGACAATATCAGCTGGATCCTGGACGCCAAACAAAACAAACTGGTGGTAGGTTCGCAAGCGCGGATTTTGTATGCCGACGCCCAGGGCCGGGCTGAAATTGCCGCGGCCTTTAACCAGGCCATAGCCCGTGGCGAGATAGGCCCGGTAGTGTTAGGCCGCGACCACCATGATGTCAGTGGCACAGATTCACCTTTCCGTGAAACCTCGAACATATATGACGGCAGCCGTTTTACCGCGGATATGGCTATTCATAACGTGATAGGTGACGGTTTCCGTGGCGCCACCTGGGTGTCTATTCACAACGGCGGCGGTGTCGGCTGGGGTGAAGTGATTAACGGCGGTTTTGGTATGTTGCTGGATGGCTCAGGCGAAGCAGAGCGCCGGTTAAAATCCATGTTGTTTTTTGATGTCAACAACGGCATAGCCCGTCGTAGCTGGGCGCGTAACAAAGAAGCGGATTTTGCCATCCGCCGTGAAATGGCGCG
>CAMLSF010000205.1 GCA_946482615.1 uncultured Chromatiaceae bacterium
GTTTGCTGAATGTGCTCTCCGATGTGCCAGGTACACAAGCAGCAATGGACCAGGCTGGTCAGGCACTGAAAAAGCACCTGAACTGATAGCCAGCTGAATTAAACCCAAAGCCTCCTGCGGGAGGCTTTTTTAATCTCAACAAGGTTCCACAAGGAAGTACAGGTAGTTTTCTTTTAAACCGGACAGACTTTCATGCGGAGTGATTTATGAACACTTTTACCAACAACAAAGAGCAAACCCCGGAACAGGCGTTATTGCATCTGGATCAGCAACTTTGTTTTGCCCTTTATTCCACTTCACTGGCGATGACCAAAGTCTACAAGCCGTTGCTGGAACAGTTGGGCCTGACTTACCCTCAGTATTTAGTCATGCTGATTTTGTGGCAAAACGACGCGCTGGAATTACAGCAGATTGGCGAACAACTGCAAATCGCATCCGGGGCTCTGACTCCGGTGCTAAAACGTATGGAAAAAATGGGTTTGCTGCAGCGTAGTCGTAATCCGCAAAACGAGCGGGCACTGCAAATACGTTTAACGCCTTCCGGCTGGGCTATGCGTGCCACAGCAGCTGAAAAAGTGCAGGTCAACCGCCAGATCAGCTTAAAATCCGGCATGGCAGACACTGAAATTCAGGCGCTCAGGCAAGAGTTGGTTCAGCTGCGACAACAGCTGAATAAACCAGAGATCTAAATCGACTTTGCCTGGCTTTAGCTTTGATGGATACAGTAATAAGGATTGAGGGTAAACTAAGCTCATTCTGAGCAGGACTCTAAGCCTTATGCGTTTCTACAAAGCCCTTTTGCCCTTCAAAGCCATCTCTTTTGATTTGGACGATACGCTGTATAACAACGGCCCTGTGATTGAGCAGGCCGAACTGGCAATGCAGCAAAAACTACTGCAGCTGGCCCCTAAGCTTGGGCTGATAAACCCTGAATTTTGGTGGCAAAAACGCAAAGAACTGGCACAACTTGACCCGGAAGTACGGCACGATGTCAGCCGCTGGCGTTTATTGTCGCTGGAACAAGGTTTAACGGAGCTGGGTATCGACCGCTGTGAAGCAGGTGAAATTGCTGAACTGGCTTTTCGTGCTTTTTATACTGCCCGCAGTAATTTAATAGTACCGGACTCCAGCCATCAGTTACTTAAAGCCTTAGCAGAACATTATCCTCTGGTGGCCATTACCAATGGCAATGCCGATTTAACTTTGCTGGGCATCAATCAGTATTTCCAATTCGCCTATCATGCGGGCCCCAGCGGTAAAATGAAGCCCTACCCTGATATGTTCCATAAAGCCTGCCAGCAACTGGCAATTGAGCCCCAACAACTGCTGCATATAGGCGATAACAGCAAAGCCGATGTACGGGGTGCGCTGAACGCCGGTTGTCAGGCGGTGTGGTTGAAGCATGAAGATCATGTTCACACTGCAGTGTTGCCTCATCTGCAAATTGATACGCTGGAGCAGTTACAGGCTTTGCTTTAAGCCTCAATCCTATGATCAATAGCTGGGGCAACAAAGCTGTAGGGCTGTTGGGTATATACCCAAGTTACTTGAAGATGCAGGGAGGCGACAAGCCAGTGAGACCCCAGAAGCATAGTTAACCTATGTGACTGGGGCGAGATGGCGCAGTCAACAAAGCTGCAACTTCAAGGACGACGGGTATATAATGCTGCAAATTTTGCGACAGGTACTGACTGCTAATGGATGTCTCTTTTTTACTGGACGGCTTAAACGATAAACAACGGGATGCGGTAGCCGCCCCTCCTCAACATATGCTGGTATTAGCCGGTGCCGGCTCGGGAAAAACCCGGGTCCTGGTGCATCGCTTAGCCTGGCTGATGCAGGTGGAACGGGTTGCGCCTTATAGTTTATTGGCGGTGACTTTTACCAATAAAGCCTCACAGGAAATGCGTAACCGTATTGAGCAGACCATAGGCGTCAGTTTAAATAATCTGTGGATGGGTACTTTCCACGGTTTGTCGCACCGCATGTTGCGGGCCCATTATCTGGAAGCAGCCTTACCTCAGGGTTTTCAGATCATCGACTCAGACGATCAATACCGTTTAGTGCGCCGGGTATTAAAAGCGCTGAATTTAGACGAAAAACACTGGCCACCTAAACAAATTCAATGGTTTATCAACGCCCGTAAAGACGAAGGCCAGCGCCCCGGCACTATGGATGCACACGGCGATTTCAGCCTGCAAACCATGATCAAAATTTACGCCGCCTATCAGGAGATGTGTGACCGCTCGGGTTTGGTCGACTTTGCCGAAATTTTACTGCGCAGTTTTGAACTGCTGAAACAGCGACCACAAATCCGCGCTCATTATCAGCAGCGTTTCCGCCATATTCTGGTCGACGAGTTTCAGGATACCAACTCTATTCAGTATGAGTGGCTACGATTACTGGCGGGCACTGAAAGTAAAGTCATGATAGTAGGCGACGATGACCAGTCCATCTACGGCTGGCGTGGCGCGAAAGTGGAAAACATTCAGCAGTTTTTAAGGGACTATCCTGAACCTGTCACTATCCGCCTGGAACAAAACTACCGTTCTACCGGTACTATTTTAAAAGCCGCCAACTCTGTAATTGCCCATAACAGCGACCGCCTGGGCAAAGATCTGTGGACAGACGGCGAACAAGGCGAAGCCATTTCGCTCTACACTGCGTTTAACGAATTAGACGAAGCCCGTTTTATTGTTGGCCGTATCCGGGAGTGGAAACGTGAAGGCGGTAAGCTGATTGAAGCCGCAGTTTTGTATCGCAACAACGCCCAGTCCCGGGTGCTGGAAGAAGCTTTAATTCAGGACGGTATTAACTACCGTATTTATGGCGGCTTACGTTTCTACGAACGTCAGGAAATTAAAGATGCGCTGGCTTATCTGCGGCTGATTAATAACAGACAAGATGACGCCGCACTGGAACGTATTATCAATACCCCGGTGCGAGGTATTGGCGATACCACTATGGACAAAGTGCGGGAAAATGCCCGGGCTCTGCAGATCACCTTATGGCAAAGCCTGCAGCAGATGCTGGCCACTAAACAACTGACTGGCCGCGCCGCTAATGCCATCAGCACCTTTGTGCAGCTGATTGACCAGCTTGAGGCCGACAGCAAAGATTTAAGCCTGGATGAGCAAGCCGATCATGTGATCCAGCTGTCTGGCCTGATGGCGATGTATCTGGCCGAAAAAGGTGAAAAAGCTCAAACCAGGGTGGAAAACTTAAACGAACTGGTCAACGCCTGCGCCAACGCTACTTATGTCAATACCGAAGAGATGACGCCATTGGCTGCGTTTTTATCTCAGGCTGCTTTGGAGGCCGGTGAATATCAGGCGGAAGAGCATTCAGACGCTGTGCAGCTGATGACCTTACACAGCGCCAAAGGTCTGGAGTTCCCATTGGTATTTATCTGTGGTCTGGAAGAAGGCATGTTTCCAAGCCAGCAAAGTGGCGATGACAGCGAGCGTTTGGAAGAAGAACGCCGCTTATGTTATGTCGGTATGACACGCGCTATGCAGAAGTTGTATTTAACTCATGCCGAAAGCCGCCGTTTGTATGGTCAGGAGCAGTACAACAGACCATCCCGTTTTATCCGTGAAATTCCGGCCGACTGTTTAGAGGAAATCCGCCTGACCACTAATGTCAGCAAGCCGACTCAAATGAACCGTTTTGGTAGTGCCGCCAGCCACAGCGCCTTTGAAAATACCGGTTTTAAACTGGGTCAACGGGTATTACACGATAAGTTCGGTGAAGGCACAGTGCTGAATTATGAAGGCACAGGGCCACAATCCCGTATCCAGGTGAACTTTGACGAGCTGGGCAGTAAATGGCTGGTGACAGCTTACGCCAGGTTAGAACCGGTTTAAGCCGCCATGAGCGATCTGCTGCAGATTATTCGCCAGCAACAACATGCTTATCAAAAGCTTCGCTGGCGTTTACCTATTTGGTTAGCAGGTTCTGAAGCTTATACACAGCAGCAACTTAGTGCTTTAGAGCCTGAAGCTATTAGTTATTGGTTAGGTGATGCAGCCCCTGCGGGTTTTACACTGTTATCCGCCAAACAAAAGCAACAATGGCTGGGTACAGAATGTGATCTGCTGGTGGTGGATGCCCGCCATGCTGTGGACTGGGATTTAGTAGCAGCCAGCAGCGGCTGCTTAAAAGCCGGTGGGCTTTGGTTATTTGTCAGCTCCGAACCTGGGTTGTGGCCACAGCAGCCTAACCCGGCCGCCAAAAGAGTGTTGCCTTATCCGCTGGACGCAGCAGCTTATACAGGCTTATTTAAACAGTTCTGGTTAGAGCAATTGCGCGATGCTCAGTGGGTCCAGCTTATTGAAGGGCGCCATGCAGTGATACCCTTCCTGCCGGACGCTATACCTTCAGCTCAGGCAGAATTGCCGTATCGCACAACTGAACAACAACAAGCAGTGGCCGCTATTCATAAGGTAGTCACAGGTCACAGACGTCGCCCTTTAGTGCTGACAGCTCACCGTGGTCGTGGTAAATCCAGTGCTTTGGGCTTAGCTGCAGCGCTATTAGCGCAACAAGGTAAAACCGATATTCTGCTGACAGGCCCCTCGCCTGTAGCTGTGCAAACTGCATTTTTTATTGCGGCCAATCTTTTAAATCAGCCCTATCAACAAGGTCAAAATCAGCTGTTAAAGGGTGCTATTCGTTTTGTGCCTGTTGATGTTTTACTCTCTGAAAAACAGCAAAACACTGTAATTCTGGTGGATGAAGCCGCTGCTATTCCAACCCCTCAATTACAGCAACTGACCGACCTCTACAGCCGTTTGGTGTTCGCGACCACAGAACATGGCTACGAAGGTACAGGTCGTGGTTTTCAGCTGAGATTCCAAAGTTATTTACAGCAATATTGCCCTGGTTTTCAAAAACTTCATTTGCATCAGCCAATACGTTATCAGGCAAACGACCCACTGGAACAGCTGATTTTTAAAGGTTTTTTACTGGAGCAAACGGACGAGGCACTTACTGAGATTCAGCATCCACAGTGTGCAAGCTATCAGGTAAAAGATTTACTGCAGCAACCTGATAAACTTCAGCAAATTTTTAGTTTACTCAGTCTGGCGCATTACCAAACCGATGTGATGGACCTCTGGGCTTTATTGGATAACCCGGCACTGAAGCTCTATACACTGGAGCAGGATCAGCAGGTCATCGGCTGTGCTTTAATCAGTCTTGAAGGGGAGCTGGATACAGCACTCGCCAGTGCAGTAGCTCATGGCAAACGCCGGGTACAAGGGCATTTATTGGCTCAAAGCCTGGCTTTTCATTGTTTGCAGCCACAACTCGCGACGCAAAAAATGGCCAGAATTCAGCGTATTGTGGTGCATCCTTCGGTGCAAACCCAGGGACTTGGCAGCCAACTATTAAACTTTGTGTTGCAGGATTTATTAAGCCAGCAGTATCTGGTTGGCACCAGTTTTGGTGCCACTTTGGCTTTAGCAAAATTCTGGCAAAAAGCAGGATTTAGCCCGGTCAAACTCAGCCAACAACATGATCAAGCCAGCAATGAAGCCTCAGTCCTGATGCTGTATGGCGGGCAATTTACGCCGTTACAGCAGCAGTTTTCCAGACAGCTGTATTGGCAACTTGCTGATAAACAGCGCGGTTTGGATCCGGCTTTAGCGCTACTGTGGGCACAACCTCCTTCGATAGACATCAGTGCACAGCAAGTCGCAGAACTGCAGTTATTTCAGGCAGGCTTGCGTCCTTTTGATCTGATAGAAACCCATCTGTTGTGTTGGTTTAATCTGAATTATGCCAAAGTGGAACCTCAGACAGCCCAATTTTTAGTGCAAAGGCTTTGGCAAAAACAGGATTGGCAGCAGATTTCACTGTCTGAGGCGAAACAAAAACTGCCCCAGCTTTGCAAACAACTGGATCTATGAGCCAGAACAAGGTTTGCTCCGACATTTTCTACTAAACTCTGAGCTACTAAAGCTGTAAGAGTACCCATCTATGCCACGACTAAGCATGTCATCT
>CAMLSF010000206.1 GCA_946482615.1 uncultured Chromatiaceae bacterium
GAGGTTGGTGCAGTGGCGCTGGCCCGACAGCTTTTTATGGAGAACTCCCTATGACCCTGATGCGCCAAGAGGCAAAAGAAAGCGGACAACGGATTGAACAACAAAACTTGCGTAACAAGGTTTTGTACCAACAATTGGCGGAAAAAATCAGAGCCTTTGACCCGGCTTTTGTTTATATGGTCGGCCGTGGTACTTCCGATCATGCCGGTGTTTTTGCCCGCTACCTGATTGAGGTGGAATTAGGCCTGGTCGTGGCTGCTGCTGCACCTTCGGTCGCCAGTTTATTCTCAAGGCAGCTTAAGCTAAACAAAGCTTTGGTACTGCTGATTTCGCAATCAGGCCGTAGCGAAGATTTGTTAGCGCAGGGCAGAGCGGCGAAACAAAGTGGTGCTTTGGTGGTGGCTTTGGTGAATGACATCAACTCTCCTCTGGCTGCGTTGGCCGATTATGCGATACCTCTGTTGGCCGGGCCGGAAAAAGCAGTAGCGGCGACCAAAAGTTATCTTTGTACTTTGTCTGCTTTGCTGCAACTGGTCGCGCACTGGAAGCAGGACGAAGAACTGCTGGAGGCCTTAGAGAGCTTGCCTGCAGCGTTAAACTCAGTGACAGAACAACCCGCTGTGTTGCATGCCACAGACTTTAAAACACTACGTCATTGTGTGGTATTGGGCCGGGCTTTTGGTTATGCCATCTGCAGAGAAATAGCGCTGAAAATTAAAGAGGTTTGTGGTATTCAGGCCGAAGCCTTCAGCAGTGCTGAGTTTTTACATGGCCCAATTTCGTTATTAAACCAGCCGTTAACCCTATTGAATGTAGAGCTGAATGATAAAAGCAGCGAAGCGCATCAGGCGCAAATTGCCGAAGTGAAAAAACGCGGTGGTGAGGTTCTGACTCTGGCTTTAGATGCAGGGCAACTCAGCGTTCACCCCAGATTACAACCTTTACTGCTGATGCAACGCTTTTATCTGGATATTGAAGCTGTGGCTCTGGCGCTTGGCCTTAATCCGGATGCGCCTGTTGGCCTGAATAAAGTGACCAGTACCTTATGAACAGCCTCTATGTTTCGCATTGTTTTGACGGCAAAACCCTGCTTAAGGATGTGCGGCTGGACTGGCAACAGGACCGCATCATTTCGCTGCAAGCCGGTGTAAAACCACAGCTTCAGCCGCAGCTGCAAGGCCTGCTTTGCCCGGGTTTTATTGATATTCAGGTCAATGGCGGCGGTGGGGTTTTATTTAATCAGTTGCCTGATGTCAAAGCACTTAACAGCATCAGCAAAGCCCATCTGCAATTTGGCACGACCGGCATGTTGCCGACAGTGATCACCGACAGTCTGGAGGTGATGCAACGGGCTGCCGATGCTGTGGCTGAACTATTGCCACAGCCTTTGCATACAGTGCTGGGGATCCATTTTGAAGGTCCACATTTGTCTGTGGCGCGCCGGGGTATTCATCCGGCTGAGCAAATACGGCCTTTGTCGGATAAAGAAATGCAGCTGCTGTGCCGCAAAGACATAGGCAAAGTGATGCTGACCTTAGCGCCTGAAACTGTGCCTGTTGCACAAATTCGTGAACTGGTGGCAGCAGGTGTGCTAGTGAGTCTGGGGCATTCGGCGGCAACGGCGGAACAAGCTCTGGCCGCTATTGACGCCGGAGCCTGTTGTTTTACTCATTTATTTAATGCGATGTCGCCTTTGACCAGCCGCGAACCCGGTATGGTGGGCGCAGCTTTAGCCAGCCCTCAGGTGTACTGTGGTTTAATTCTGGACCACCTGCATGTGCATCCATTGTCGGCCCGTATTGCCGCTTTGTGCAAAGGTGAAGACAAACTCATTCTGGTGACAGATGCGATGGCGCATACCGGCAGTGATCTGCAGGTTTTGCCTTATCTGCAGACAGAGATCCGGCGCGACGCTTTGAAACTGACCTTGCCTGATGGCACGCTGGCGGGTTCGGCCCTTGATATGAATACCGCCTTACAGCATTTTTGTCAGGATCTGGCTTTGCCTCTGACCGCGGGTTTAAAGGCGTTAAGCACTAATCCGGCGGCTTTGATTGGGTTGGATGATATGGGGCAACTTCACAGCGGCGCTATGGCGAATATGCTGCTGTTAGACCATAACCTGAAGCTGCAGCGCTGCTGGTTACAAGGTGTGGAACAACAGAAGAATAACAAGGAAATTTTATGACTAAGGTGACTCAGAACTTAGCTGGCAACAGCCTGCAGCCGATCATTATTATCGGTGTGTTGTTTTTTATGTTTGGTTTTATTACCTGGCTTAATGGCGCTTTAATTCCGTTTTTGCAGCTGGTCTGCCAGTTGAGCGAATTTCAGGCGCTGCTTATTGCCTTTAGTTTTTATATCGCTTATGTGGTGATGGCGTTGCCTATGGCTCGTGTACTGGCCTGGTCGGGTTATAAAAACGCCATGTCCATCGGCTTAGGCCTGATTGCTTTGGGCTGCGCCTTGTTTATTCCGGCGGCCTACAGCCAGCAGTTTGCGGTGTTTTTACTGGCGCAGTTTGTGGTGGGCTCGGGTTTAACCTTGCTGCAAACCGCGTCAAACCCTTATTTAGTGCGGGTAGGGCCTGAACATTCTGCTGCAGCCCGAATCTCGCTGATGGGCATTTTAAATAAAGGCGCAGGGGTAGTAGCGCCTTTGGTGTTCACCTGGCTGGTGTTGCAGGATTTAGGTCATATCAGCGCTGATAGTCTGGCGCTTTTAACTGAGGCCGAGCGACAGCAGCAATTAACGCTGTTAGCCTCACAGCTGATGGCACCTTATGCCGGTATTGCCGTGGCAATTTTGCTGCTGGCGGTCGGGCTGCGTTTTTCAGCTTTGCCGGATTTACCGTCTGAAGAAGCGCCTGTCAGCAGCGATGGCCGCGAAAGCTCCATCTGGCAACACCGCCATCTGGTGTTGGGAGTGATCACCTTATTTTGTTATGTCGGAGTGGAAGTGATAGCAGGCGATACCATAGGTTTGTTAGGTTCTGCACTGAATGTACCGGGTGCGACCACTTTAGCTTCGTACACTATGGCCTTTATGGTGCTGGGTTATAGCTTAGGTTTGTTGTTGGTGCCTAAGGTGGTGTCACAGCGCCAGGCTCTGGCTTTATCTGCCGGATTAGGTTTGGTGTTGTCGGCGGCAATTTTAGTTTCAGAGCCGGGCAGTACAGTCATCTCTGCGCTGTTGTGGGGCTGGGCCGGACTGCCGTTATTACCCGATCCTGTCAGTCTGGTGGCTTTGTTGGGGCTGGCCAATGCCTTGGTCTGGCCTGCGGTCTGGCCTCTGGCTTTAGCAGGTTTAGGTTCGCTGACCCCTAAAGCTTCGGCCCTGCTGATTATGGGCATAGCAGGCGGGGCTTTATTGCCGCTGCTTTATGGTGCTTTGTCGCAGCAGCTGGGGGCTGTTGCGGCTTATATAGTGTTAGTGCCTTGTTATGCCATGATCCTGTATTACGCCTTGTCGGGCTGTCAGGTGAAATCCGGCACCTGATCAGTCAAAGGGCATGGCTAATGTTGAGCTCTGATGCCCTTTTCCCCGGATAAGTAAAAGAAACTACTGCTCTCTGTCATTGGCTGACGTTATACTAGCCCCAGATCATGAACAAGCTGTTAGGCCTTCTCTGAGGTACTGGTAGTGTGAAGTCGCAGGAGTGAGAAATGACCTCGGTATTAAGTTCAGTTGACCAAAGAACCAATCTGGTGGGACAAAACCGGCTGGAATTGTTGTTATTCAGGCTGCAGGGCCCGCAGTTTTTTGGCATCAATGTCTTTAAAGTGCGGGAGGTTTTACCTTGTCCTGCGCTTAATCTGTTGCCAGGGGCCCATAGCCATGTGCGGGGTGTTGCTCATGTCCGCGGCGAACCTATCACAGTGATTGATTTAAGTGCGGCCACAGGAGGAAAACCTCTGGCGGAAACGAAAAACGCTTTTATTCTGGTCACCGAATACAATCGCCATGTGCAGGCTTTTTTAGTGGCTAATGTGGAGCGGATCGTCAATGTGAACTGGTCCGAAATGTTGCCGCCGCCAGCCGGTGTGGGGCGCAGTCATTACATGACGGCTGTGACCCGCATTGAAGGCCGGATGGTGCAGGTGGTGGATGTCGAAAAAGTATTCAGCGAAATTTCGCCTATGCAGGAAGAGATCAGCGAATCCATTATCCAGGCGACTCAGCAGATCAACCTAAAAGACATCACAGTGCTGGTGGCTGATGATTCAGCCGTAGCGCGTAATCAGGTACGCCGCGCTCTGGAATCCATGGGGGTAAAAGTTGAGCTGGTGAATGATGGAAAACAGGCACTGCAATGGCTGGTAAACAAAGCAGAACAAACAGGGGATGTCTCTGCTGAGGTCCCACTGCTGATTTCGGATATCGAAATGCCGGAGATGGATGGGTACACCCTGACCGCTGAAGTGCGGCAAAACGATAAACTGAAAAACATTCATGTGATTTTGCACTCCTCGTTAAGTGGAGTCTTTAATGAAGTGATGATCAAAAAAGTAGGGGCTGATCAGTTTATTGCCAAGTTCCATCCGGATGAACTGGCCCGCGCTGTGCAGCAATGGCTGCAGCCTCAGCAAGAGCAGCAGGCAGGCTAATCAGCCTGACTCCAGCCTTTATTCTGAGGTGACAACCAGGTAACAAGAAACGGGCCAAACAAAGCCCGTTTTTTGTTGTGCAAAACGCTAAAACAGTTAATGCAGGTGACGATGACCTTTGCTGGTTTTGCCACCGCCCTGGCCTGCTTCGGTATCAAAGTCGCGGATTTTCACTTTGTTTTTAACAAAAGGCGCCACGCCAAGTTGTTGATATAAATCAGCGGGCACCATAGCTTTGCCCTGAGTGATCACCAACGCCAGCTTGCGGATATCGGCAATGTGTTGTGTCGGGTCGCCGTCTACCAGCAGCAAATCGGCATCAAAGCCCACTTTAATCTGGCCTTTGTGTTGTTCCACTTTACTGTAACGGGCGCCGTTTAACGTCGCCACCTGCAAAGCTTCAGCAGGAGTCAGGCCAGCTTTAACCAACAGCTCCAGCTCACCTTGTAAGGTAAAACCGGCCAGCTCGTCTGTGCCTGCAACCACAGGAATGCCGGCTTTGTACATCAAACCAACAAATTCCACCATCTTGGCGTAGGATTTGGCGTAACGCGCCGCTGTGGCTTCATCCGGTATATCCAGCTCAGCCCGGGCGTATGCTCGCTGAATATCAGGCGGCAAATGTGTGACTATGGCGCGCCATGGCTCACCCACTGTGCCATCGGTTTTTTTCAGGAAATCAAAAGTCGCCAGCGTAGGGTCTACTGTCACGTTATGAGTTTTTAACAGGCGGATAAAATCCTGTACTGCTTTGCCCTGTAAATCCAGATCAGCCACTTGTTTGGCTGGCAGGTAAAACCTGTCTAAAGTGCGGGTGTCTGTGTCGGCTTTAACTAAAAAATTCAGCATCAACTGATTAATATGCTGAATTTCATCAAAACCTGCCTTTACGGCATCTTCAGCTTTTAAAAATGCCGGTACATGGCCACTGACCCTTAAGCCACGGCTATGGGCGTAGGCGACTGTGTCTTTGAGTATGTCTTTCGGGAAAGAGTTGTAAATTTTCAGCTGCGGATAACCATGAGCTGCATACCAGTCGATGGCATTTTTAGCTTCAGAGAGATCTTTAATCACAAAACCATTACGGGCTGAAAAGGCACTTTCCCCTTCGAGAAAACCTGTCGGCACTATGGTTGGAGCCAGCAGTTGGTCATGGTCGATTTCATCAATCATTTGCTGCAAAGTGGCGTTGTCATTGCCCATATCCCGTAATGTAGTGACACCAGCAGCTAAATGCAGCGGGCCTTCCCAACGCGACAAATGGCCGTGCATATCAAACAGGCCCGGCAACACTATACGGTTGGCGGCATCAATTTCATGGGCAACCGGACTGTGTAGCGTTCCTGTCGGCACTATGCTGGTGATTTTGCCACGCAGCAGATAAATATCACTGGG
>CAMLSF010000207.1 GCA_946482615.1 uncultured Chromatiaceae bacterium
AATTGATACAAAGTGATGGCTTCTGTGACGCTTTGCGGGTCAAAAGCTTCGCCTTGTTCTTCAGCTTTATGCGCCAGATAGTCGCGGGTGGATTCTAAATCCATTTCGATAGGGTCGAGCTTGCCGCTGGCATAAGCGGTTTTGCCCTTAGCGCTGACCGGAAACACCATATCGCCATCTTTGACCTTAATGCGAAAAGTGGGTTGATTCGCATCAGCTGCCAACTGCATCCAGCAGCCTTTTTTCTGACAAACAGCTTCCACAGTGCCTTTGACTGTGACCTGTTGCTGCAGATAACTTTGTGGTTTAGCCAGAATATCAGCAACTTCTACCAGTTTGGTTTTATCGACAGTACCACCAAAGCTAGTGGCTGCCGCAGTAAAGGCTGTGAGAGTCAGTGTGGTGCTCAAAAACAGTTTTTGTAGCAACTTCATAGTTCACCTTGTGTATCTGATTTATTGGATAACCTGATAATTTTTCAGGATCAGCTGTTGAAACTCAGTCGAAATATCATGCCAGTCGACCAGATCTACCTTAAAAGGTAAGTCGGATTCTTCCAGCGCATCCTGCAGTTTAAATAGTTGTTGTGGCGGCAAAACCTGCTCTGCTATCAGGGCTAAATCTAAATCAGACCAGGCTTTTGCTGTACCTTTGACCCTGGAACCAAAAGCCCAAACCTTAACATCAGGTACATGGCGGTGAAGCAAGTGCCGCAACAAAGACAACTGAGCATCGGACAGATTAAGCATTACGTTGCTGCAACCTCTGTAGTACAGATAAAGCCTGAGCTTCAAAATTCAAAGCGGCCTGATACACAATAGAAGCTTTGTCCTGATCATAAGTGTGAGAGGTAATATTGCGTTGTCGCCTGAACTCAAACCAAAGCTCCGGGTCGTCCAGCAAACCTTTTTCCATAGCGGTGCGAATTAAATCCCGAAAAGAGTATTGGTCGATATCGCTTAATGCCGCAGCATCTTGTTCCAGCTGGCGTTTAATCATTTTGACGCACAGTTCATAACAAAACTCAAAGTTTTGGATCACTCCAGCCACCACCAGACGCTTCTGACTGTCAGATAAGCCGGCAACAAAACTCTGATTTTTGCTGTCCTGCACTGCTTCAGACAAGGACTTGCACGCCAAAGCTAAAGCGGATAAATCCAGCATTTCCATAACAGACTCACCTGAATCACGATAACAGCATTACAGCAGTTACACCTTGTTTTAGCAACGTCGCTGACAGTGTAAGTCATCAACCCGGCGTATAAGGGCCATGGCCTGGCAAGAGTTTCACTAAAGCTCTGCTTATCATGGACGGAAACACAGAGAGGTGGTCTTCGTCGGCGATGATCTGGCTTTGAATTTGTAAGCCTGGGTAGTTACGGCTTTTCAGGGTTTTCTCAAACCACAGCATGTCATCCAGTATGCTTACTCTGTTGGCATAACGTGGGCCTGGTTTTAGTTGTTCAAATTCAGCGGCATAAAGCTGCACTTTGGCTTTCAAGTCTTTGTGCCTGGCCGCGTACTGCTGTTCCAGTTTGAACATAAATTTATCGTCAAACCATAAAGACGGACTGCTTAAAATATAAGTATCAAAGGTATCGGGTTGGGTCAGCAGGATTTGCGCGCCCAACAAGGCACCGTAAGAATGCCCCACAAACAACTTACGCTGTGGGTCCACCTGATACTGCTTCAGCACAAAGGGGACTACTTGTTGTTGCAGATACTCTGCATACAAAGCCGCACCACCATAAGCTTTGGCGGTTAAATTTTTACCCGGCTTTTTGCCCTTCGCCAGAATATTGGTTGGGGTGTAATCCAGGCTGCGGCTGTCTGTTGGGTTATCTTCTTTGGCGTAGGACAAACCCACAATCACAAAGTCTTCAATATTCTGGCCACCAGCGCCTAAGCGGTTGCGGATACTACGAATAAGCGGAAAAGCGTAGTTGGCATCCGACACAAAAAGCACCGGAAACTTCTTGTCTGTTTTGCCATAAGAAGGTGGTAGTTCCACCCAGACTTCGTAATGGCGGCCCGTGTTTTTCGCTGGTAACTGATGCACCTGGGTATTGGGTAATTCCCAGGCCGGAAATTGTTCGTCGGCCACCAGGTTCAGACTGAATAATGCCAGTAGTGTGATAAAAAACTTCATCATTTTTCCTTGTTAAGAACTTAACACCTGTTGCCAGAACCATTTGGCTAAATCGCCTGTGATATCCGCTTCAGCATTGGTCAGCAGCACTAAACCTATGTCCTGCTGTGGCGAATAGGCGATATAAGGCCTGAAACCATCCACCACACCGCCGTGATAAAACAGTTTGTGTTCATCGTATTGGATCACCCGCCAGCCACGGCCATACCAGCTGGACACTTGTTTAAACTGCTGCCAGACCGGCCAGCGGGGTTTGCCGCGTAACTTCACCATAGGTTGTTGTAATTGGGCTAAAGCTTCAGCGCTGAATACACCGGGTTGATGGCCCAACATCGCTATCAGGTATTTGGCCATATCCTTGACGCTGGCATTCACACCGGCCGCCGGATTAACCCAATAAAAGTTCGGGTCTATTTTGACCGGCCGCCAGCCTTTGCCGCCTCTTTTATGTGGCATAGCTTTGTTTTCAGTGGCTAAAAATGGCGCATAACCAACAGAGGCTGTGCTCATCTGCAGAGGTTTAAAAATGCGTTCCGGCAATAAGTCTTCGTAACTTTGGCCTGTGCCGCGGCTTAACACCTGATCCAGCAACGCAAACACAATATTTTGATAGCTGTAGCAGGTTCCGGGTTTACAGCCTGGTGCCAGTTGCTGAAACTTTGGCAGAATTTGTTCCGGTGTTTGTTTATCTTCCAGCAGGTTTTCATAAGCATGAGGCATTAACCCCGTGCTTTGGCTTAATACCTGATCCACCTTTATCTGTTGAGTAACAGCCGCAGTTTTTAATTTAAATTCAGGTACATAGTTAATTAGCGGCAAGTCTAAGTTCACTTTGCCCTGCTGAGCGGCCAATACGCTGATGCCACCGGTAAAGGTTTTAGAGACTGAGGCGAGGCGAAATACTGTGTCGGCATCAATTTTTTCCGGCTTGCCCATAGAGCGCACGCCATAACTGCCGGTAGCAATAATCTGGTTCCCCCGCACCACGGCATAAGCACCACCCGGTACTTTGGCTTTGTTTAATTGCACCCTAAACTGCAAATCCAGCCCTTGCAGCAATTCGCTTTGCTGAAGTTGCGCTGAGGTTGAAAAAGCGCAGAGCAACAGGCTGCATAAGGTGGTTTTTATTAATAAGTTCATTCGCTTGCCTTTACAACTTTAAATAAGGGGCCGGGTCTTGCTGTTTACCGTCGATCAACAATTCAAAATGCAAATGGGGTCCTGTGACCCGGCCTGTCGAACCCACTTTGCCTATAGGCTGACCTGGTTCAACGCTTTGGCCTGCTTCGACATAAAAACCATCCAGATGGGCATACAGGGTTTGATAACCATGACCATGGTCAATCAACACAGCTTTGCCGTATCTGCTATTCAGGCTTTTGGCGTCCGCTATCAGCACTTTGCCTTTTTGCGCGGCTTTGACCGTAGCGCCTCGTTTGGCACCAAAATCCAGCCCCTGATGAGGGCGGTTTTTGCGAAAGGGGTGTTTTTCACCATAAAAAGAGTTGATAGGCACTTTGCCAACCGGCAATAGCCATTCTTCAGGCGGTGAGCTGAAGCTAAGCTGAGCGCAGCCCACATTCAGCAGTAAAGCTGTGCTGCATAACACAGTGGTAGCGCGCCATTTTTGCCAGAAGGACAACACTGGCGTGGGCTGAAATAACTGCTGTAAACGTTGCTGATAAAAGCTTTGGTTTGCCTGGCTTTGAATAAAACCCGGCATCAGCGCCGGCATTTGTTCTGCCTGACTCTGCTTTAAGCTACTAAGCAAAGTTTGGCCATACAGCAGCGCCTGCTCCGGCTGCTGTTGCAGTACGGCTTTGTCCACCGCCAATTCCATACTGCGAATAAAGGCCTGCTCCATCAGCCGCAATACAGGGTTAAACCAGCATAAAGCCACCAGAATACGCAGCACTAACAGCTGTTGTGGGTCACGTCTTTGCAGGTGCACCAGTTCATGTTCGATCAATAACTGGCGCTGCTGCTCTGACATATCGGCTATATAAGCGGGCACCACTAAAACCATATGGCTCCAGCCTGCAATAAAAGGCGAAACAGCGGCCTGAGTCTGGCGAATTTCAAACTCTGCAGGTACAAGTTCCAGTTGGGTTTTGTTCAGCAGTGAAGCTTTGTTTAAAGGTTCGGACAACCGGATCAGCCGCTGCACCTGCTGCCATTGTTTCACTATACGCCACAGCGATAACAGGCTGATGATGGCAATCAAACCCAAAGCCAGACGCCAATAAAAAGCTGTATCAACAGGTGGTTCTGTTAATGACGGATGCTGGGGCTGAGCTGTTAACGCCTGCACTGAGGTTACAGTATCAAGCAGCAACACCGAAGGCACAGTCCAGTGCTGATACAGCTCCGGCATAGGCAACAAAGGTAAAAAACTTAACCCCAGTAAACACCAGTACAAAACAGGCCATTGCTGCAAGGCACTGAATTTTTTCAATAAAAACTGACTGGAACACCAAAGTAAGCCAGACCAAAGACTACAAAGCAGCAAGGATAACAACAATTGTTCAGCCATCTTAAGCCTCACCATCTTTGAGTGGGGCTTTCTGTTGCTGCGCTAAATCAGCCAGTAGCTTTTCCAAATCCGCCATTTCATCGGCATTCACCAGTTTGCTGTTGGCAAACATGGCCACAGGCAAAGGGCCATTCAGTTCAAACACCCGGCGGGCAAAATCCTGCGCAAAAGCCGCCAGGGTTGGCATTTTATCCAGCAGGGCTCTGTAGCTGTTTTTATTACCCAAAGTTTCGCAAGCAACAAAACCTTTTTCGCCCATTCGCTCCAGAGTTTTACGGGTAGAGGAATAACCCCAACCTAAAACAGGCTCCAGCTCGTCATGCAATTCACGTGCAGTAAGTGGTTGTTTTAACCAAAGTAATTTCAGAATTTCCAGCTCAGGGGCAGTAGGTTGGTGCATAAATTCAGTCTGTGATTTCACTATGTCTTTAGAGTGCGACAAATGTCACATTGTGGTCAAGCAAAATCTGCGACATTTGTCGCGGAGGTGAGATATTTGTTTGGGATTGTGTTGTAGATGCATGGACTCTGCTTTGGTTTGTGTGACAACTGCACCATAATTCCTCTCAGGGAGGGGGTCCATACACCTACCAGTCATCCAAATTCTGTTCCAGCCCGAACCGAAATATGTCGATACCATCAACATCAACTGGCTGTATTAAACCTGCTTTGGCATTATGCTGATGCTGAGATACAAACCCGCATTAAGATCTTTGGTTGTGAGCAAGGAGCACTCTATGTTACCCAACGAGATTTTTATTCATCCACTGCGTCAGATGGCGGTGTTGTTGCAAAAGATTCAGCAGCATGACGCCGATTTATTGGATGCGGTTTTAACCTCTGAACAATTTCCGCTCTGGCAGCAGGCACAGACTGCTATTGGTTTTTCGTTGCGCGCCTGTTGCCCTTTGTCTGACAAAGAAGTACCGCTCTTTAGCAAACCCACACCTGTCTGGCTGGATTTGCAGCAACAACTTCAGTTAAGTCTGGATTACTTAAGCTTGTTAACCGCAAAGGATTTCAAAGGTTGGCAGCAAAAGCGGATTGAAACTACAGCGGGTTTTGCAGAGCTGGAACTGTCGGGTGAACAGTTTATGTATTTATACGCCTTACCAAATTTTTACTTTCATTACGGCATGGTGTACGCCATAGCCAGGGCTCAGCAGGTGCCTTTAAGCAAAGGTGATTTTGATGGCTGGCATCAGTATCCGGAAGGTTTTTCGTTTTTGCGTTAGCTCAAAGGTTGCGGGGTCAGGCCTTGGATGTTGAATCTGGATCCAAGATCCAAGGCCTGACCCCCGA
>CAMLSF010000208.1 GCA_946482615.1 uncultured Chromatiaceae bacterium
GGATTTTGAATTTTGATTCAAAATCCAAGGCCTGACCCCCATTTTATAGTTGTTTGATCGTCAGCTGAATTTCGCGGTTGCTGTTGGCCTGTTTTAAACGCTGCAGATAATCAGCCCAGAGTTCATGCTGTTGTGCGCCCAGTCTGGCCAGATAAGCCCAGCTGTATAAACCCGTCTGATGACCATCGTCAAACACCAGCTTCACTGCATACTGGCCAACAGGCACTATCTGCACAATAGCCACGGCTTTTTTATGGCTGACCAATTGCGGTTTACCATGACCGCGCACTTCGGCCGAAGGCGAAAAGACCCGTAAAAACTCAGCGCTCAACTGAAACTGCCGGCCGTCGGTAAATTTAACGTCCAGCAGTTTGCTTAAGCGATGATAATGCAGCACAGACACTTGTGGCGTGGTGCTCACAGGAGGTTGAGTCTGTGCTGTCATAACATCTCCTGCACTATAAAATAAAACGGCTTAAGTCTTCGTCCTGCACTAAAGCGTCCAGGTGCGAGTCGACATAAGCGGCGTCGATCAAAATTTGCTGACCGCTGTGGTCTGCTGCATCAAAAGATAACTCCTCCAGCAAGCGTTCCATCACAGTATACAAACGGCGCGCGCCAATGTTTTCAGTACGCTCATTCACTTGCCAGGCCGCATTGGCAATACGTTTAATGCCGTCGTCGGCAAAACGAAGCTGCACACCTTCGGTCGCCAGCATAGCGACACTTTGTTCGGTCAACGAGGCTTTAGGTTCAGTCAGAATGCGCTCAAAATCATGAGCTGACAGGGCATCCAGCTCAACCCGGATCGGCAGACGGCCTTGCAGTTCCGGCACTAAATCTGATGGTTTTGCCATCTGGAATGCGCCTGAGGCAATAAACAAAATATGATCGGTTTTGACCATGCCGTGTTTCGTATTGACTGTGCAGCCTTCGATAAGTGGCAGTAAATCCCGTTGCACCCCTTCACGCGACACATCTGGGCCACTGGTTTCGCCACGCTTACAAATTTTGTCTATTTCATCAATAAAGACAATGCCGGTTTGCTCCACTGCGTCCAGAGCTTTCAGTTTCAGCTCTTCCGGATTAACCAGACGGCCAGCTTCTTCTTCCACCAGTTGTTTAAAGGCGTCTTTAATTTTTAATTTGCGGCTTTTTTTCTTGTCCGAACCCAGGTTCTGAAACATAGACTGCAGCTGGGAGGTCATTTCTTCCATGCCAGGAGGAGCCATAATCTCCACCCCCATCACAGGGGCTGCCAAATCAATTTCAATTTCTTTATCGTCCAGCTGACCTTCACGCAATTTTTTACGGAAAATTTGTCTGGTGTTGCTATCCGACTCACTCTGTTCAGCTTTGCCCCAGGCATCACGGGCTGGTGGTAATAACGCATCCAGAATACGCTCTTCCGCTGCTTCTTCAGCACGGAATTTGTTTTTTGCCACTTCCTGTTCACGGAACATTTTTACCGCGCTGTCGGTTAAATCGCGGATAATACTTTCCACTTCTTTGCCGACATAACCTACTTCGGTGAACTTAGTCGCTTCCACTTTGATAAAAGGCGCGTTGGCCAGTTTGGCCAGACGACGGGCTATTTCAGTTTTACCTACACCTGTTGGGCCTATCATCAGAATGTTTTTGGGGGTCACTTCCTGACGCAATGCCGGGTCCAGCTGCATCCGGCGCCATCTGTTACGCAGTGCAATGGCTACTGCTCTTTTGGCATTGGCCTGACCAATAATATGGCGTTCCAGCTCGTGGACTATTTCTCTTGGGGTCATATCAGACATGCAAATTACCCTTACAATTCTTCAATGGTCTGGTGATGATTGGTATACACACAAATATCACCAGCTATGGTTAAGCTTTTTTCCGCAATTTCACGGGCGCTGAGTTCAGTGTTGGCCAACAGTGCTGTGGCAGCGGCCTGAGCAAAAGGTCCACCACTGCCTATGGCGATTAAGTCATGTTCTGGCTGGATCACATCGCCGTTGCCTGTGATGATCAGTGAGCAGTTGGCATCGGCCACAGCGAGCAAAGCTTCGAGTTTGCGCAACATCCGGTCGGTGCGCCAGTCTTTGGCCAGCTCAACAGCAGCGCGCATTAAATGGCCCTGATGCATTTCGAGTTTGGCTTCAAAACGTTCAAATAAAGTAAAAGCGTCGGCTGTGCCGCCGGCAAAACCAGCCAGCACTTTGCCATGGTACAAACGGCGGACTTTGCGGGCATTGCCCTTCATCACGGTATTACCCAGCGAAACCTGGCCGTCACCAGCAATGGCAACATGGCCGTTGCGGCGTACAGAAACAATAGTGGTCATCAGAAGCCCTTTTTGGCTGAAGAAAACAGATTAGCAAGGAAATAAGGGTGGGGACGCAAATTTTCAATACCCTTCGTACTTGAAGCTGCAGCTTTGTTGACTGCGTGCTCTCGCCCCAGTCACATAGGTTTACTATGTTCCTGGGGTCTCACGCACTTGTCGCCTCCCTGCAACTCCAATTACTTTGGGTATATACCCTTCGTACCTTAGGCTGCCGCTTTGTTGACTGCGTGCTCTCGCCCCAGTCACATAGGTTTACTATGTTCCTGGGGTCTCACGCACTTGTCGCCTCCCTGCAACTCCAATTACTTTGGGTATACTTGGGTATAGATATGAATATGTTTAAGTAGCGTTCGCGATACGGCACTCAGCCACTTTTTGGCGCATCAAACGACTTTTATCGCTTTCTGCCTGACGTTTACTGGCGTAAGGCCCTAAAGTGACACGGAAAAACACGCCATTTTTACCTTCAATACGCCGTACTTCCGAAGGGTAACCGGCAAAAGCGACTTTGGCTTTCATTTGCTGGGCTGTTTCAATAGCACGGTAAGTGCCACAAAACATTAAAAACGGCCCTTTGGCTTCCAGTTCTTCTACCTTGACCTGAATTTCTTTGTTTTCCAGTTCTTTAATGTACTGATAAGGCTCGGCTGCTGGCTTAGGGGGCAACTCGTCTTTTTTGGCGGTAATAGCAGGAGTTACCGCATCATCCACCGGAGTTTTTTGTGACAAATGGTATAAAAACCATGCAAAACCAATAACTAAAGCGCCGACAGTTATTACTAACGGCCAGGGGAAAGGTTTGACTGTTTTGGTATTTTTTTTAGGTCTGGGAGCGGCCCGACCTGCTTTGACATAATCTCTTTGTGGCATCTTCACAACTAAGGACAACTGGCCTGATGTCCCGCATTCTACTGCAGTTTTGTTAAAAAGAAATGATTAATTCAGGTCTTGCGGGTCTACATCCAGCTGCCATTTTACTTTGCGGCTTAATGACCAGCGGCTGATTTCGGCCAGCACTGAGTCCAGACTTTGGTGTAATTGTTTTCTGTCTTTAGCAAACAACTGTAGTTGCCAGCGGTATTTGCCCGCTTTACGCTCCAGTGGGCAAGCCAGCGGGCCAAGCAGCTGCACTTGTGGCCAGTGGCTGTAATGATCTGCTACTTTTTGCAGCCATTCTTTGCAAAGTTCCAGTTGGTGCGCTTCCACTCTGAATAACGCAAGGAACATAAAAGGTGGTAAAAAGGTTTGTTGCCGCTCTTTTAATGCACTGCGGGCAAAAGAGGCGTAACCGTTCTGGATCACATCCTGCAGCAGGGCATGGCCGGGATAATGGGTTTGCAGTAAAACTTTGCCTGGTTGTGAGCCACGACCAGCACGACCTGATACCTGGGTTAACAACTGAGCGAGTTGTTCAGGGGCGCGAAAATCATTGCTATACAAAGCCGAGTCGACATCAATAATCACCACAAGGCCAACATTCGGGAAATGATGGCCTTTGGCCAGCATCTGAGTGCCTAAAATCAGCTGAGGCTCACCTTGTAAGATCTGATCCAAAGCCTGCTGCAAGCTGCCTTTGCGTCTGGTGCTGTCTCTGTCCAACCGGGTGACACTATGTGTGGGGAACAGCTGCTGCAGTTGTTCTTCCAGCTGTTCAGTACCTTGCCCCACAGGTGCCAGTTGAGTGCTGCCACAACCACCACATTGGTGCGGCACGCCTTTAGTGGCGCCACAATGGTGGCACACCAGCTGACGGCTTTGTTTATGAAAAGTAGTAAAAGCACTGCATCTGTGACATTCGGTCATCCAGCCACATTCATGACAAATCAAAGCAGGCGCAAAACCACGGCGGTTTAAAAACAGCAGTACTTGCTGGCCGAGCTTTAAATGTTGTTCGATACGCTGCCGGGTTAAACCCGCCATGCCGTGGATCATTTGTTGTTGTTTTAAATCGACCAATTCTACTGTTGGCATCAACTGACCAGCAGCGCGGTCTGGTAATTCCAGATGAGCAAAACGGCCTTGTTGCACATTGGCAAGGCTCTCTAAGCTCGGTGTGGCTGAGCCCAATAAAATAGGGCAACCCTGAATAGAAGCGCGTTTAATGGCTAAGTCACGGGCGTGATAACGAAAACCGTCCTGCTGCTTAAAGGAGTTATCGTGTTCTTCATCAATAATTAATAAATCGAGCTTTAAAAAAGGTAAAAACAAGGCGGAGCGGGTGCCTATCACTATGGCTAAATCACCGGTTTGGCAGCGTTGCCAGACGGTAAAACGCTCAAGATCTGTCATATTGGAGTGCCAGACGCCCACAGGCACAGCAAAACGTTGTTCAAAACGGGCTAAAGTTTGAGGTGTTAAACCTATTTCAGGCACCAACACCAGTACCTGCCCACCGGCTTTGACCACCGGGCTTATGCTTTGCAGATAAACTTCGGTTTTGCCTGAACCTGTCACCCCTTCCAGTAAAAAACAACTGAAACTGCCTAAGGCTTGTTGCACTGCTGTCACCGCCAGCGCCTGCGCCGGATTGAGTGGCAAAGATTTTTGCTGCTCAGCTGCAGTGTGATAAGGGCCATATAACACTGGCGTCACTTGAGCCCAACCTTGTTCAACAAAATACTGCAGCTCTTTACGCTGGAAATGCTGCAGTAACAGCGTTTCGGTTTGAGGCTGCTGCAGCTGTTGCCATAAGGCCAGCCGTTTTTTCGCCGCTTTAAACTGCTCTGCAGTTAAATGCCGGCCAGCTTCGGTCAGGCTGTAACTATGGTCTTTGACCGGATCAGCATTTTTACCGTCCCTTAATAAAGCGGGCAGGGCGCTGGTCAGTACATCGCCTAAAGGATGATGGTAATAATCGGCGGCAAAACTGAGTAACTGCCGGATAGGGGCTGCTAAGACCGGAGTTTGATCTAAAACCTGAGTGACGGCTTTCAGTTGAGTAACGTCGTAGCTATCTGTGGGGTTCAGTTGCCAGACAATACCTATCAGTTCACGTTTGCCAAAAGGCACCAAAACCCGACAACCTGGCTGCACTTCCATGTCACAAAGGTAATCAAAATGCACCCTAAGAGGTATAGGTAAGGCTACCCGCAGTACTGTCACAGCTAAATTCCACCTGTTTTATCAAGCAATTAGTTTAATGATCGACGTAACACAAAGCCATTAAAAATAAATCAGCCATTTTGTTGAAACTTTAAGCCTTAGCCATTAAACTACGCGCCCTAATTTAACTGAAATTGCGTATGGTGTCTGACAACAGTTGATCAGATAGCGATACGGCCTAACGAGGTAACCCATGAAACCAAGTATCCACCCGGAATACAAAGAAATCACTGCAACTTGTACTTGCGGTAACTCTTTCAAAACTCACTCTACACTGTGCAAAGACATCCACCTGGACGTTTGCTCAGCTTGCCACCCATTCTACACTGGTAAGCAGAAAGTGTTAGACGTAGGCGGCCGTGTTGACCGCTTCAAAAAACGTTTCGCAGTACTGGGCGCCAAGTAATTTCAGGCATCAGTCAAAAAAGGCACCTAGGGTGCCTTTTTTATTAGCTTTAATTCGGATCAGAATATTTGGGGGGTCAGGTCTTGGATCTTGTAATGAGTCGCCCAATAAAGAAAAAAAAACAGAACCCCACACCGGGTAAAAAAAAAGAT
>CAMLSF010000209.1 GCA_946482615.1 uncultured Chromatiaceae bacterium
GGGAGTCGAACACATCTTCGGCTATCCGGGCGGAGCTATTATGCCAATCTACGACGCGCTGTATCAGAGCAAAGTCAAACACTACCTGTGCCGTCATGAACAGGGTGGGGCTTTTTCTGCCATAGGTTATGCCCGCAGTTCAGGCAAAGTGGGGGTCTGTATGGCCACCTCCGGCCCTGGCGCTACTAACCTGATCACTTCCCTAGCCGACGCTTTATTAGATTCAGTGCCTTTAGTCGCCATCACAGGTCAGGTGTCTCAGGCCGTGATGGGCACAGACGCCTTTCAGGAAGTGGATGTTTTAGGTTTAAGTCTGTCGGTAACCAAACACAGTTTTATGGTGACTGACGTCACTGAACTGGAACACACCTTAAACGAAGCTTTTACACTAGCCATGTCAGGCCGCCCTGGTCCTGTGTTGGTTGATATTCCTAAAGACATTCAACTGGCTGAAGTGCAGTTTAAACCCCGTTTAGTTGAAGCTGCCGAAACAGCCAGACAAGAATTTTTACCAGCAGCAGCTTTGGATCAGGCGCGTTTATTAATTCAAAACGCCAGGAAACCTATAGCTTATATAGGCGGTGGTGTGCATATGGCCGATGCCGTAACACAGCTGCAGGACTTTTTAGCCCAAAGCCTTATGCCTTCGGTCACTACCTTAAAAGCCATGGGTACAGTGCCGCCATCTAACCCTTATTACCTGGGCATGTTGGGTATGCACGGTACTCAGGCCGCGAATTTGGCGGTGCAGCAATGCGATTTATTGATTTGTTTAGGCGCCCGTTTTGACGACCGCGTCACAGGCAAACTGGCGGCTTTTGCGCCGGACGCCAAAGTGATCCATATCGATATAGACCCGGCCGAGCTGCACAAATTACGCCGCGCCGAATGCGCCATGATAGGCGATTTACGCCAGTTACTGCCGGCTATGTCAGTGCCCACTCACTGCGAAGACTGGTTAAAACATTGTCTGGCGATGAAGCAACAACACGGCTGGCGTTATGACCATCCGGGTGAGCGTATTTTTGCGCCTTTAATGCTGAAACAACTGAGTGAACGTTTGCCGGATAACGCTGTGGTCTGTTGTGACGTTGGCCAACACCAAATGTGGGTGGCGCAGCATATGAGCTTCAGCCATCCACGTAATCACTTAAGCAGTGGTGGTTTAGGCACTATGGGCTTTGGTTTACCAGCCGCCATAGGTGCGCAGTTGGCTCGCCCTAAAGATACGGTAGTGGCAGTCAGCGGTGACGGCTCTTTTATGATGAATGTGCAGGAACTGGGCACCATCAAGCGGTTCCGTCTGCCGGTGAAGATTGTGATTGTCGATAACCAGCGTTTGGGCATGGTGAAACAATGGCAGGAGCTGTTTTTTAACGAGCGTTACAGCGAAACCGATTTATCCGACAACCCGGATTTTGTTTCTTTAGCTGCTGCTTTTGCCATACCAGGCCACAGCATCAGCCGCAAAGACGAAGTGTTACCAGCGCTGGAAGCCATGTTTACCTGGCCTGGGCCATACTTATTGCACGTTCGGATCGACGAAACAGACAACGTCTGGCCTTTAGTACCGCCAGGAGCAGCCAATCAGGATATGTTAACGGAGAAAGCACAATGAACACTGCATGCGTAAATCACGTATTAACCATCCAGACTAAAAACCAACCTGTGGTATTAGAGCGGTTATTGCAGGTCACCCGTTACCGTGGCTTTGAAGTGGCTGGTATGGAAATGAAGCCTATGGCTGATTTCAGCGGCCTGCTGGTGAAGTTGTCTATCGTCAGCGACAAGCCAATCAGCCTGCTGACCAATCAGTTAAACAAGTTATACGACATCGACTATCTGGATTGTGTGCAGTCTGAACTGACACAAGCCGAAACAGGCTCAATGCGGGCTTAATAGCAATGGGGTCAGGCCTTGGATTTTGAATCAAAATCCAAGGCCTGACCCCTAGTACCAAGCAAACTTAATGCACCCCAAAGTAATTGGGATTGCAGCCAGGTGACAAGCGAAGTCAACAACGCTGCGGTTCCAAGAACGAAGGGGTACAATACAAATTGGAGTTACCTAAATATGCCAAAGTTAAGATCAGCTACTACCACCGAAGGCCGCAATATGGCGGGAGCCCGTGCTTTATGGCGTGCCACTGGGGTAAAAGATACCGACTTTGGTAAACCTATTATCGCTGTAGTGAACTCCTTCACTCAGTTTGTGCCTGGCCATGTGCATTTACGCGATTTAGGCAAACTGGTGGCTGAAGCTATTGAAGAAGCAGGCGGCATCGCCAAAGAATTTAATACCATCGCCATAGATGACGGTATCGCCATGGGCCACGGCGGTATGTTGTACAGCCTGCCGTCACGCGAGATTATCGCCGACTCAGTGGAATATATGGTCAACGGCCACTGCGCTGACGCTATGGTCTGTATTTCCAACTGCGACAAAATCACCCCAGGCATGCTGATGGCTGCACTTCGCTTAAATATTCCTGCCATTTTTGTTTCAGGTGGCCCTATGGAAGCAGGCAAAACCAAACTGTCGGACCAAATTATTAAGCTGGATTTAGTCGACGCTATGGTGTCGGCCGCTAACCCTAATGTCAGCGATGAAGACAGCGAAAAAATTGAACGCAGCGCCTGCCCAACCTGTGGTTCCTGCTCTGGTATGTTTACCGCTAACTCGATGAACTGTTTAGTCGAAGCTTTAGGTTTAGGCCAACCGGGTAATGGCTCAGTGCTGGCGACGCACAGCGACCGTAAAGCGCTGTTTATCAGTGCCGGCCAGCGTATTATGGACCTGACCAACCGCTGGTATAAACACAACGACGCCAGCGCTTTACCACGCAGCATTGCCAATAAAACCGCTTTTGAAAACGCCATGATGCTGGACATCGCCATGGGTGGTTCCACCAACACAGTGCTGCATTTATTGGCCGCTGCTATAGAAGCCGAAGTGGATTTTGGCATGAGCGACATAGACCGCTTATCGCGCATAGTGCCGCACTTATCCAAAGTGGCACCGAGCACACAAAAATACCATATGGAAGACGTACACCGCGCCGGTGGTGTGATTGCCATTCTGGCCGAATTAAACCGCGCTGGTTTGTTAAACCCAAATACCCCTCATGTGGCGGGTACTTCTTTGGGTGAGGTGTTAGAACGCTTCGACATTATGACCACCAAAGATCAGCAGGTCTTAGACTTCTATCGCGCTGGCCCTGCCGGTATCCGCACCACTCAGGCTTTTTCACAAAGCTGCCGTTACCCAACGCTGGACGACGACCGCGTTGAAGGTTGTATCCGCAGTAAAGAACACGCTTATTCACAGGACGGCGGTTTGGCTGTGCTGTACGGCAACTTAGCGCCCAACGGCTGTATTGTAAAAACCGCTGGTGTGGAAAAAGAAAACCTGGTGTTTAACGGCCGCGCCCGTATTTTTGAAAGTCAGGACAGTGCGGTAGATGCCATTCTGGCTGGCAAAATTGTCGCAGGCGACGTGGTGATTATCCGCTACGAAGGGCCAAAAGGCGGCCCCGGCATGCAGGAAATGTTGTATCCAACCAGTTACTTAAAGTCTATGGGCTTAGGCAAAGCCTGCGCCTTAATCACAGACGGCCGTTTCTCTGGCGGTACTTCGGGTTTATCCATAGGCCATGTGTCACCAGAAGCTGCCAGCGGCGGCGCTATAGCGCTGGTGGAAGAAGGCGACGCCATTGCCATTGATATTCCAAACCGCAGCATAGCCATAGGCGTCAGCGATGCCGTATTAGCAGAGCGCCGCGCCGCTATGGAAGCCAAAGGCAAATTAGCCTGGAAACCGGTAGACCGTGTGCGCTCCGTCAGCCCTGCGTTAAAAGCCTATGCCATGCTGGCAAGCAGTGCCGACAAAGGCGCAGTGCGTGATCTGAGTAAATTGGAAAGCCTATGAGTGCGGTGCAACAACCTGTAAAAGATGCTGTGAAAGAGCAACACAAAACTGCAGCCGACTGGCAGCGCCCGGCACCAAACCCGGCGCTGATGCAGCAGTATTTACGCGAAATTTTATTGTCGCCTGTGTATCAGGCGGCGATAGAAACCCCGCTGCAGGCCATGCCAAAACTCGGCCAGCGTATTGGTCAGCATGTGCTGTTAAAACGTGAAGATATGCAGCCTGTGTATTCTTTTAAGCTGCGCGGCGCTTTCCATAAACTGCATAAAGTGCGTGAACAAAACCCTGACGGTAATGTAGTTTGCGCATCGGCTGGCAATCATGCTCAGGGTGTGGCTTTATCGGCCAGCAAATTAGGCCTGAACGCCACTATTGTGATGCCTATCACCACACCGGAAATTAAAGTAGCAGCAGTCAAAGCCCTGGGCGGCAAAGTACTGCTGCACGGCACCGCCTTTGACGAAGCCAATAAGTTTGCCATTGAGTTATCCCAGACTCAGGGCGCCACTTATATTCCACCTTTTGACGATGCCGACGTCATCGCAGGTCAGGGCACAGTCGCCAAAGAGCTATTAAGCCAACATAACAAACTGGATGCTGTTTTTATTCCGGTTGGCGGCGGTGGTTTATTGGCTGGTATGGCTGTCTATATCAAAGCCGTAATGCCAGGCGTGAAAGTGATAGGCGTAGAGCCGGACGACGCTGCTTGCTTAAAAGCCGCAATGGACGCGGGCGAACCTGTTACGTTAGACAGAGTAGGGCTTTTTGCCGACGGTGTGGCGGTAAAACGCATTGGCTTGGAGACCTTCAAACTGGCGCATTTATACTGCGACGATGTGATCACAGTCTCCAGCGACGAAATTTGTGCCGCCATCAAAGATATCTTCGACGACTTACGAGCAGTGGCAGAACCTGCTGGTGCTTTGGCTTTAGCTGGCCTGAAAAAATATGCGGCAACTGCAGATCAAACTCAGAATTTAAGCGCAGTGCTAAGTGGCGCTAACCTGAACTTCGATACCTTGCGTTATGTGTCGGAGCGCTGCGAATTAGGCGAGAAAAAAGAAGCGGTTTTTGCTGTGACTATTCCGGAAGAAAAAGGCAGCTTCCGCCGTTTCTGCCAAACCTTAGGCGGCCGCGCCATCACCGAATTTAACTACCGTTACGCCAGCGACAACAAAGCCCATATTTTTGTTGGCATCAAACTACGCCACGGCGCAGAAGAACTGCAACAGGTCAATCAGGCGTTGTCCGCTGCAGGCTACGACTATCAGGACTTATCCGACGACGAACTGGCCAAACTACACGTCCGCCATATGGTCGGCGGCATGCCACCGCGTTTAGTCAAAGAGCAGGTCTACCAGTTCAACTTCCCGGAATACCCAGGCGCGCTAATGAACTTCCTCAACACCCTGGGCGAAAAATGGAATATCACCTTATTCCACTACCGCAACCACGGCGCTGCTACTGGTGATGTTTTGGCTGGGTTTGAGATTGCTGATCATACGGAGATAGCAGAGCATTTGGATACTTTGGGGTATGAGTATCGGCTTGTTACTAGTAATGGGGCTTATAGGGTGTTTTTAACGGCTGGGTGAACTCGGGCTTTCGTGACGCAAACTGCTTTGCGTCACACCGTTTGAACGCTCCGAGCTCTGCGAGGAGCCGTACATAAACTCTTTATATCAGTTAGCCAACTAATGAGCTCAGCTAAGTGCGATATACTCACGCTGGGATTTTAATTTTTATATCAATTTCTCTAATTTAGCTGCAATAACTCCAATTGATAACGCCCAGATCGTGCTTACAATAAATGACATTAAGCTGGTTCCAGACTTTTTTTCATAAATCTCTATGAGATTGGAGTCGCCTTTTGTCAGATTAAGATAAGAAATCTCAAAACTTTTATCGATAATACTTTCAATTTTTCTGCCCGAAAGATACGACAAATGATTGAAGCAGTGGA
>CAMLSF010000210.1 GCA_946482615.1 uncultured Chromatiaceae bacterium
GGCTATTTTGTCGGTTCCAGCCGCTTACTGATCAACGCTTTGTATTTTGGCAAAATGTTCAGCGCCGAATCCTCTGATGGCGAAGGCGAAGAAGCACACGAAGACGAAGCCCATTAGAAAGCCCTGGTGATGGCCAGAGTCCAGACGCTGACGGTCTGGACTCCTTTGGCTTTGAGTAAAGCGCTCAGATGATCCAGAGTAGCTCCTGTGGTGATCACGTCGTCCACTAGCGTCACATGAGCAGGCAGAAAGCGTTCCTGCAACTGGATTTTGCCTTTTAAATTCGCCAGCCGCTCTTTGCGGTTCAGCCCAATCTGATGAGGCACTAAATCCGGGCTTTGAAATAATCCGACGCACGGTTTTTGCCAGGCTTCGGCGAGCTGCAGCGCCAGTAGTTTGGCCTGATTAAAACCTCTTTCCTGCAATCTTTTATCCGACACAGGCGTATAGCTGATGCAGTCCGGCAAGAGCCCGCCCTGTTGTTGATAAAGCACAGCATGCTGATACAGCAGCTGGCATAACAACTCCCCTGCGGCGTGATGGTGCTGAAATTTCCACTGGCTGATCCAGTGCCGGTAAGGTTGTCTGTACCAACTCAAGCTGTAAAGACGGTCAAATTTGGTGCGGGTTAAGCCTTGCGCTACTTGAGGTAATAACAAGGCATTGTGTTCAACCCAACTTAAATCCAATTTGGGCAACTGAGCATGACAATAATCGCAGAGCTGAGCCTGTGGCTGCTGCACCTGCATCTGACACCAGAGGCAGCAGTTCGGTGCCAGTTTATGCACCAGTTGCTGCAACAAAGTCGCTTGCATCTGCATCCCTGCTTTGATAAAAGGCCAGACATAACAACAAGTATGGTCGAGCGAATGAGCGAACAATTAAAATTTAGCCAAACCCCGGTGGTGTTCTTACATGGTTGGGGGTTAAACCATCAGGTCTGGTCGCAACTGCTGTTGGCTTTGCCATCTGGGTTAGCTATTCATACGCCGGATCTGCCTGGCTTTGGTTTATCTCCTTGTCCTGGTTCTTATGATATCGATAGCGTTTTGGCGCAACTGGCTGAACAAATCCCGGATCAAAGCACAGTGGTGGGGTGGTCTTTAGGTGGTTTATTGGCCACAGCTCTCGCCAGCCGTTATCCGGATAAAGTGAAAAAACTGGGTTTAATTGCCAGTTCCCCCTGTTTTATGGCGAAAGAAAACTGGCCTGGCATGGAAAGCCGCGTGATGCAGCAATTTGCGGGTCAATTACAGCAGGATTTAGCCTTAACAGTGGAGCGGTTTTTAGCTATTCAGGCGATGGGCAGCAGCACAGCACGGCAGGATATTAAGCAGCTAAAACAAGCCGTATTGAGTGTAGCTTTGCCTTCAGCCACTGCTTTACAAGGTGGACTGGAGTTGTTGGCAACTCTGGATTTGCGGCAAGAATTTGCCGCTTTGCGGCAGTCCGTTTTTATCATTTTAGGGCGTTTAGACTCGCTGGTTCCTGTTGCTATAGCGCCTTTATTACAAGATTTGCGTCCTGATCTGCAGGTTGATGTACTGGCAAAAGCCTCGCATGCACCTTTTATTTCACATCAACAGGAGTTTATTTCCCTGTTATTGCGCCATTTATCCGCTTAAATCTTCACTAAATTAGAAAAAACTGCATTTTGGCGGCAAATAATTGCCGTCAGGCTTTCGTTTTGCCGAAAAATGGCTAATAATTATCCAGTTAAGTTATTGTGTTCAATTAGTCAACGAGGTCATGATGGAAATCAGTTCAGCCTTTACGAGCGGTTTTCAGGGCTTTCAGCGTGCATCTGACGCTGTGACTGAAGCGACCGTAAATATCAATCAGCAAACTGCCCAAAGCAGTAATCAGCGTGCACTGGAAACTCCGGTTGAGCCAAACACAGGCCCATCGATAGAGCAAAGTCTGGTGACGTTATCCAACGAACAAATTAACGCTGAAGCCAATATGAAAACGGTTAAAACCGCCGACGAAATGTTGGGTTCTATTATCGACTTAAGGGTGTAAACAGCTGTTATGTTACTGACTTCGAATTACCCAAATGTGCCATTGCACACCGGTAATCCGGCCATGGATATGGCCCGGCGCGATAACCTGCGCCGTGAAGTTATTGAACCTGTCGCAGCCATGGAAAGATCTGCTGCTGAAAAAGGCCTGATGGCGGACGAAAAAAGCCGTAATGGCAACAGTTCTACCCCCACCACTTATGAAGATGTAAAAACCAAAGGTCTGGAATACCGTCAGGCTGTGGTAGAAAAGGATCCGCAGTCGGGTTCTGAGCAAGAGAAACAAAGTTCTTCCGGCCAACAAAAAGACGACCCCCAGCAGCAAAAAGAACAACAGGACGAAAAAAAACGTATCGCGGAACTAAAAGCCCGCGATCAGGAAGTGAAAGTTCACGAACAGGCTCATGCGGCTATAGGTGGCCAGTATGCCGGAGCTCCGAGTTACGAATACGAAACAGGTCCTGATGGTCAGCAATATGCTGTAGGGGGCGAAGTTCGTATTGATGTGTCGGAAGTGCCGAATGACCCTCGTGCAACCATTCAGAAGATGCAACAGGTGAAAGCTGCAGCTTTGGCACCGGCTGAACCCTCCAATGCTGACCGTGCGGTAGCAGCACAGGCCAGCCGCACTTTAATGGAAGCTCAGGCCGATCTGGCTGCCGAAATTGCGCAGATGGCGACAACAAGTCCCGGGAGCACAACACAAAAAACTTCCTCTGATACTGAGTGGGAACCCTACGAAGCGCCTGTGAATAATGAGGCTAATGATTTTGCTCCTGCTGATTTTAAATCTCTGCAACGTGACCCTTTGATGTCGCTACGCTCTGAGGTGATATCAGGTTTTTACGCCAGAGCTACACAAGCTGCGGAACGGCCTTTATTACAAATGGCCTGACAGGCAACGAGGTGACACAGATAAAAAAGGCCGGAATGATCCGGCCTTGTTTTTTATCAGAGCAAAGTTACTTTTTAAACTTGGCAAAAGCCTGAGCAAAAGCATTGCCCATAGCTGCATTAGGGACTTCAGGTGTTTTTGCTGCTTTGGCGGCTTTAGGTGAGGCTGAAGAACGTGGCGCATCTTTTCCTGCTCCACCTGCTCCTTTGACTGCAGGTTGTTCATCCATTCGCATCGTCAGAGCTATACGTTTGCGGTCCAGTTCTACTTCCAGTACTTTTACTTTAACTATATCGCCTGCTTTCACCACCTGATGCGGGTCAGAGACAAATTTGTCGGTTAAAGACGAAATATGCACTAAGCCGTCCTGATGCACACCTATATCAACAAAAGCACCAAAGTTGGTGACGTTGGTGACCACGCCTTCGAGCAACATGCCGGGTTTTAAGTCGGCCATGGTTTCAACGCCCTCTTTAAAGGCTGCAGTTTTAAACTCAGGGCGAGGATCGCGGCCTGGTTTATCCAGCTCTTTAATCACGTCTTCTACTGTAGGCAAACCAAAGTGCTCATCAACAAAGTCAGCCGGGTTCAGGCTTTTCAGGAAAGTGCTGTTGCCCAGTAATTGCTCTACAGGCTGACCAAATTTCGCCAGAATTTTTTCCACTAAAGGATAAGCTTCAGGGTGAACTGAAGAGGAATCCAATGGATCCGAGCCTTTATTGATACGCAGGAAACCAGCTGCCTGTTCATAGGCTTTGGGGCCTAAACGCGCTACTTTCAGTAAATCCTTACGCTGCTGGAAACGACCGTGAGTATCGCGGTACACCACAATGTTTTGTGCCAGCGTTTTATTTAACCCTGCCACGCGTGCTAATAAAGGCACAGAGGCCATATTTAAATCCACCCCCACGGCGTTTACACAGTCTTCCACTACGGCATCCAGCGACTTCGCCAGCAAGCTTTGATTGACATCATGCTGGTATTGTCCAACACCTATAGCTTTAGGCTCCACTTTCACCAGTTCGGCCAATGGGTCTTGCAAACGACGGCCTATAGAAACAGCACCACGTAAGGACACATCCAGATCCGGGAATTCCTGGGAGGCCAGCTCCGAAGCTGAGTACACCGAAGCTCCGGCTTCAGACACCATTATTTTGCTGATCTGTTGCTCTGGCAGCAGTTTAATCACATCAGCTGCTAATTTATCGGTTTCACGCGACGCTGTACCGTTACCAATAGCTATTAACTCAATTTTATGTTGTTTAGCTAAAGCCGCTAAAGTGCGGACTGATTTGTCCCAGTGGTTTTGCGGTGCATGAGGGAAAATTGTCGTGTGATCAACCAGCTTACCCGTCTCATCAATAGCCGTGACTTTGACGCCAGTACGTAAACCCGGGTCCAGCGCCAGAGTAGGGCGCATGCCGGCAGGAGCGGCCATCAATAAGTCTTTTAAGTTACGGGCAAATACCTTAATGGCTTCTTCTTCCGCTTGCTCACGTAATTCGCTTAATAAATCGTTTTCTAAATGCAGGTGTAATTTTACTTTCCAGGTCCATTGCACCACGGTACGCAGGAAATCATCGGCAGCGCGGCCCTGCTGACGGATATCAAAATGATTGGCAATCATTTGCTCGCAGACAGCATGAGCTGAAGTGTCGTCAGCATCAGGTTGTAATTGCAGGTTTAAAATGCCTTCGTTACGGCCACGGAACATCGCCAAAGCACGGTGCGATGGCACAGTTTTAAAGGCTTCTTTATGTTCAAAATAATCGCGGAACTTAGCGCCTTCCTGCTCTTTACCCGCCACCATGCTGCTTTTCAGCACTGCATTCTGGCTTAAATGACGGCGTAGTTTCGCCAGCAAAGCTGCATCTTCAGCAAAACGTTCCATCAGAATGTATTTCACGCCATCCAGCACAGCTTTACTGTCGGCAAAACCCGCTTCCGCATTTAAATAGCTGGCCGCTTGTTGTTCCGGTACCAAAGTGGGGTCGTTAAATAAAGCGTCTGCTAAAGGCTCTAAACCTGCTTCAATCGCAATCTGGCCTTTGGTGCGGCGTTTGGCTTTGTAAGGTAAATACAAATCTTCTAAACGGGTTTTATTGTCTGCCGCCAATAGTTCCTGCTTCAGCTCTGGCGTCAGTTTGCCCTGTTCATCTATGGTTTTAATGATCACCTGACGTCTGTCTTCCAGCTCACGCAAATAAGTCAGGCGCAGATCCAGGTTACGTAGTTGGGTATCATCCAGGCCACCTGTCACTTCTTTCCGGTAACGGGCGATAAAAGGCACTGTAGCGCCTTCATCCATCAACTGAATAGCTGCGGCAACCTGCTCTGGGCGTGCTGCAATTTCCAGAGCAATTTGTTTAATGATCATAGACATAACTTAAAGCTTCCTTAGCATCCGGCGATTTTGAGACCAATCAAAGCCGGACTGGTTCTTATCAACTGCGGCAATTGTCCACTGTTAAGGCTAAAAAATCCAATAACAAAACGCTGAAGCGTCCGTCCTCTGCACTGAATTGCGGCTTTGCAGACTAACTCAGCCAGCCCAGCACTTTACGTTTCCAGTCTGCGTAAGGGGCAAAACGCACAGGTGGTTCAAGCCAGAGTGGGCGTTTTAATACGGATTTCAAATGACTGAACTGTTCAAAGCCTGCTTTGCCTGAATACTGCCCCATGCCACTGGGGCCTACTCCACCAAAAGGCAGCTCAGACACCGCCATAAACATCAGCACGTCATTAATACATTGGCTGCCACTACTGATTTGTTCTACCCACTGCTGTTGCTGCGAGCTGCTATTACTAAACAAATAGGCCGACAATGGCTTATCGCGTTTTTGCACAAAACGCACTGCAGCGTCAAAGCCAGTGATAGAAAGTATCGGCAACACAGGGCCAAAAATCTCCTCTGTCATCAGACGGCTGTCGATCGGTGGATCTAACACCAGAGTCGGGCTGA
>CAMLSF010000211.1 GCA_946482615.1 uncultured Chromatiaceae bacterium
AAAGAAGGCAGAAAAATGTTCGACTTGCGGGCGTTATACCTTCTATTAAATTGTTCTGTCTCGCCGGAATAAGGGCTTTAGATCGGCGGGGCATAATGTCCAGATTTAGAACAAACTAATCTTGAAAAGCTTGTGTTTTTCTGCAACGCTCGAAGCGTTCGCGTCACCGCTGATGCGAGCATGCAGACGGATGACGCACAAGCTTCGAGTTAAGCCACAAACCCCAACACCGGCGAGTTTTCGCGTCGGGAATTGTTTTACTGCTTGAATAATAAGGAGCCAAGGGAATGGTGGTCCACCGCAAACCAAAGACAGAACAAGACGCTGCAACGGACGCTAAACGCGCCGTTGAGCTATATCGTTAGCTGCTTTTACTAAAGGATAAACATGGCAAGTATTGCTCAAGTTCGAGAAGTGCTGAGAGGCTTAAACCCAGAGGTCGATAGAAAAGTTAAAGGCCAATACCCTGTAAGATTTAGAGGGATTTCTTTTAACATAAAGGATTCAGATGTAGATGCATATTTGCAACATCGTGAATCGATCAAACGCCCAGAAGAAACAGCATTTTTTATACCCGGCCATTATGAGCATGTAATTGAGATTCAGGGCAGAGGGCCTGGTGCATATAGGCTATTGCGGGAAGATGACGATATTAAAATCCAGCATGGCAATGGATTCCTCATTCAACTTAGCGGAATATCATCGAATTATGCAATCTCTCTCTGTGACTCTGAAAGCATAGACAAGGATGTTCTGAGAAATATTTTCATGAGAAGCCATAGATTTCGTGGTCGGGATGATGTCGATCTTGTTGAGCTACTATCAAGGGTAATAACAGTTAAGGTTATTTCTCCTGAGTCGCACGCTTTCCATAAAAATATAAAGCAACTGAAAGCTATTGCCGAAGCGGGCATTTATCATATTGCCTTTGGAAATGGCGTTGGCGTAACACTTTCAAGTTCCTGGGATCGATCATCCTACTGGCTTGATACTAGGCGTAGAGAATCAGTACAGTTTCCTTTAAGAACATACCACTCAGAACTAGTGGCTTACTATCAACTGGCCTTGGGAAGCGAAAGTTTAATTCTGTCATACTTGGCGCTATACAAAATCCTTGAATACTTTTTTACGTCAGCTTCGGAAGACGTATTACATCAAAAAATAAAGGAAAAGTTGGTTACACCGGATTTCTCTCACTCAAAAGTAACCAAGCTACGTGAGCTAGTAAAAACAGTCCGTTCCTTTGATCAAAGAATGGATGAGCGAAAAATGCTTGTAACAGTACTAGAAAAATATCTTGATAAAACCGAACTGAGTCAATGGATTAATGACTACGAAAAGAAGCACCCTGGGAACTATACAACTGATAGAGATATATTTGGTGAGAGTCAGAAGGTTGACACAAATGACAGTCAGTTATTCCCGTCTATCTCTAAGAGGATTTATCATATAAGAAATGCTCTGGTTCATAATAAGGAAGGTGAGATTTCACGATTTATACCTTTTTCGGGGCAGGAGAAAATACTTTTTAATGAGACTCCATTGCTGCTGTATATTGCAGAGGAGCTTATCCTTAAAACAGGCAAGGATATAGCGTTCTAAATCGCAGCTAACAAATTTCTGCACTCGGAAAAATTATTCGCTGCGCTCCTAATTTTCCGGTGAGCAAAGCGTTAGGTGGCAAATGAAAGTCTCTCTTAATTCGATGATTTTTTTGATGGCTTCATGTATTTATCCAGCAGTTTACGCGGAGCAATCAACAGAGTTTTGCGATGTACTTCGGTCATTTGTCGGTTCAGTAAAATCAGACGAAACCAAGGAGTTTATTTTCCGAACCTCTTGGGGTTCAAACTTCAAAGATACGCCGGAGACGGTATTGTTTGCTAAACGTTGCGAACATGGTAGTTATCCTGCCGCTAAAAATGTATGTGCATATCTTATGGAACATGCCTCAGCTGAGTTCGCAGATACTGCTGTAAAAAATGCAATTTCATGCCTGTCACCAGGCAGTAGTTTAGATGACCAATTGACGATTAACAGTGGCTCGTTTTCCATTAGTTATGGTACGCAAGATCGTGGCTCAATAGTTGATATTACGTTCAACGAAGACAGCAAAGTTGGTGGTATGGCTTTCAAGTTGGTCGCCAATGGATATTGAGCTATTACCTAATAATCCGCGTCATTCGGGCCCTACAGCCCCTGCGACGCTCACAAGTTCGTGCACAAGCGCACGGCGTTAGCTTTTAAGGAATTCAGATGCGCATAATTCATCTACTGGCATTTGTCTGGTCATGCTCTGCGGCAGCTGATAGCTGGCAGATGCCAAGCGAAATGGCATCTGCGAGTCCGAATGCCAAATTTGTAGCAAGACTTACCCCTGCGGAAATAAACTCTGGTAAAAAATCTACTGTATCGATGTTTACCTTTGATGGCGTGAGTTACATCAACTCGTCGGAGTTTTTAGTTGCTAATGAAAGGTCTCCAGTCTTTATTGTTGTTACTGATGAAGGTGACTTATTCACATTTGATAACTGGGGATCCTTGGGTTTTGGTGACAACGTAGTCGCAGTGTATTCCGCAAATGGAGAGTTAAAAAAATCATATACTCTGAAAGCTCTTTATAGCAGCGATAATTTTGAAAAAATTTCGAAAAATAGAAGCGTATCATCAATACATTGGCAATGCTCAGACTCAAGACCATGGACGCACTATGGCCTTGTATTTGTGAGAGATACAATAGGTGGCAGTTTTACATTTTATGAAAATGGTACTTTTAAGTATGAAACAAAAAATGGATGCAGTCGCTAACAAGGCGCGCCACTTTGCAGCCTGCGGCCGCAGCGACGCTCACTCAGCGCATTTCCAGCTTTGGACTTTGGATAGCGTTAACCAAACACTCACATTTTGACCTGCCTTCGCATTGCCTGAGGTACCTGCCCTATTATGCGCAGGAAAGAGCGTCTCATCCGGTCTCTGTCACCAAAACCTGTTTCTGTGGCAATTACATCCAGTGAATGGTTGCTTTCTTCCATCATCAGCCTGGCCATTTCCACTCTGAGTTTTTCAACGGCCTTGGCTGGCGGCACACCGGTTTCTGCAGTAAAAATACGGCTGAATTGCCGTGGGCTTAAGTGGGCGGCTTCTGCCAAAGCCTCTACAGACAATTCAGACTTCAGATTTTGTCTGGCGAAATTCAGGGCTTTTTGAATACGATCAGAACGCGGTTGTAAGTCAATCAGGGTGGAAAACTGCGATTGTCCTCCGGCTCTTTGATGGTAAACCACCAGTTTTCTGGCGACACTTCTGGCCAGTTCTGCGCCATGATCGGCTTCAATCAATGCAATAGCCAGATCTATGGCGGCAGTCATGCCGGCCGAAGTCCAGACAGGCCCGTCCGACAGATAAATTTTGTCCTGCTCTACTTTTACTGCAGGGTAATTTTGCTGCAGCTTTTGCGCGTAAAACCAATGCGTAGTGGCTTTACGGCCATCAAGAATACCAGCCTGAGCCAATACAAAAGCGCCAGTGCAAGGTGCAGCTAAACGTCTGACCCAGGTCAGAGAAGATTGCAGATAAAGGCAAACCTGCTCTGTGGCTTGCTCAATACCAGCCCCGGCCCCAACAAATAAAGTATCAAATTTATGCTGTTCCATGGCTTCTGTCGCCACTTCAAAACCAATAGAAGAACGGATTAACCCACCCCGCTCCGAAATTAATTTCAGCCTGTAAGCATTCTTTTGCAAGCCACTATTGGCCATCTCAAAAGCAGAAGCAATAGCCAAACTCATGATCTGAAAGCCAGGAAATACCAGTATGCCTATGCTGTGCATCGTTGCTCCCGAACTGTCATTGTTGCCATCGTCATAAAAAGACGTTTATACGACATTTAAGCCAAAACCACAACCTTATATAGTAAAGCGACCAGGTCAGTCTTACCGATCGAACTGACTTAATCAGGAGGAAAAATAATGAATGCAGTCGCCAAAAGCCGCAGCCTGAAAAGCCGGGTTGTGTTTGCCTTTTTGATGTCGCTGATCACTACATCAGTGGTGGTTTTTGTTACTGTCTGGTCCCAGCAGGGTTGGTCTGAGGCATTTTTTGAGAAATGGCTCAGCATATTCTCTATCGACTATCCTGTGGTGGTACTGATAGTTCTCTTTTTTGGTCCCAGGTTACAACAACGTTTTTTCATTTTTAAAGCAGGTTCAGCACTTCCGACCAAAGCCAGCTTGCTGCGTTTTGCTTTAGTGATGGCAAGCCTGACGGTCTCCACCGCCTGTTTTGTTGGTTTGTTGCTTAATCTGGGTTTGAGCTCACAGCTGTTTCATAGCTTTATTCAGGTATTTCCTTTTGCTTACCTCACTGCTATTCCCTTTATTTTACTGCTGGCCCCAAGGCTACAAGCCCGGGTGGACCTATGGCTGAACTAAAGCCACAAACAAAAAAGCAACGCTTAGTGCGTTGCTTTTTTGGCTTCAGGAGACAAACCTAAGGAGGCAATAAGGACCAGCCTTTAGTCCAGTCGTCTTCCTCGCTGACAGCCCCGATAAAGTCCGTCTTTTCAAAAAAAGCGTCGCTAACAGATAAATCTGCGGCTTCGGCTGTAGTTATGCTGTAAATACCATTGAGCACAGCTATGCGCACATCAATAGTATTGCCAGCTTGAACGGTAAACCATAACTCAGGATCAATCTCCTCTGACGGCTTAAAGTTTTCTGCATTCTCGCAGGCCATACTGGTATGGGTCATTTTAAGCTCGCCTGCAAAAGCTGCATTTGCAGTAGCCGCATCAATTTCCAGACATTCCCCCATCAAAGCAGGCCCGGTAATAATACTGTTAGCAATATAACCATGACTGTTGGTTCTGAATAACAGCCCTTCTGAATCGTCAGTGGAATCGAAGTTATTCCCAATCATGGTGAGATTAGACAAAGTTGGATTGGAAAATGGCTCAGCGAGGCTATTGAAGCTATTGCCATCGGCTTCGATCAGCCTGTTTGCTTTGGTGTCATCTGTTGCATGCTGCAACAGGGCATACTGCACTTTGCCTCTATAGCCATTAATCCAATCAATGCTGTCATCTCTGGCTGCTGTCACTATCAAATGACTTAGCTGCGCCGTACCACCAAAAATGCTAACTCCGTCAGCAGCTGCATTATCAATATGAATATGACTGAGTTCTGTCGCAGAACCTACAGCCAACAAACCCAGCGCCATATGATAGCTATCAGAATCAGGATCTATGCCACCAGCGTTTTTGATCCGCAGGTAACGCAGGATACCTGAGTTATCTTCATCATCATTGCCTGCATAATACAGACCTGTGGGTTGAGCTGGCGCCTGAATGGAGCAGCTCAGATTAGAGCCACAGCTATTTTCCTTTGCATTCCCCAATAAAATAACACCACCCCATTGGCCTGGTGCAGGCTCCTGGCCATTCAACTCAGCCTCAGAGGTTAAAGTGATAGGGCTATGAACATAACCATAAGCAATAAGCTGAGATCCCCGGCTTGTTACAATAACTGTTTGTGGGCTTACAGCCGCTAAGGTAACGCCCGGGCTGATGCGCAAAATAGCCTGGTCAGTGTTATCCAGCCCCACTTGTAAGCTTTTAGTCAGTACATAACGCGCATTTTGAGTGGTGCTAGGTAAATGTACCGTGCCCCCACGAATAGTGATCCGTGTTGCGTCTTCACTAATAGTGACATTGGAGCCGGCAATACTTTGCAAATAGGCCAGATCAAGCTGTATGACCTGATCCCTATGTACAGTGGATTGCAGGTCTGGATCTTCAGTATCTGCTATGCCGTCGTTGTCTTTGTCTGTATCACTGTTATCACCAATGCCGTCACCG
>CAMLSF010000212.1 GCA_946482615.1 uncultured Chromatiaceae bacterium
GAAGCGCCGGTAGAAACAGCTCCGGTGGCTGCAGAAGCTGCTGTAGTAGTGGAAGCGCCGGTAGAAACAGCTCCGGTTGCTGAAGTACAAACTCCAGTAGTGGAAGCTCCGGCAGAAACCGCTACTGTTGTGGAAGCCGCTGTAGAAGCAGAAGAAGCACCAAAAGCCAAAACACGTAAAGCCCCTGTAAAAAAAGCAGCGGCTGAAGTGAAGGCTCCGGCAGCTTCAGGCAACAGATACGCCAAAATGATCACGGCGGATATGACTAAACCTGTGGTAAAAGCTGAAAGCCAGACTGTAGTTCAACCTACGGCTATGGATAACAGCGAGCGCCCACTGGTGGTAAGCTCAGAACGTCCGGCAGGCTCAGCCTCTGCCCGTCAAATGAGTGTTGCTCCTATGACCAAACCTGGTTCAGTTGAATAAACTGCTGTCAGCTAAGACGAACAAGGCCACCGCGAGGTGGCCTTTTTTTATGGCGTTGACTGAGTCAACCAGAACCTGTTTAGTTGGTCGCAAAATGTGCCAGTACTTTGTCCAGAACCTGCTGACGAATATCATCCTGTTCAAACAACAGCTCATGCTTAGCGCCTTTGATCTGCTGTAAACCACCGACACAACCTGAAGCCGGGTTATTTGCTAATGCGGCACAAAACTGCTGCTGCGCCGGTGCAGAAACTATGCTGTCCAGTTCTGCCTGCATCAGCAACACTGGTATTTTGATTTTGTCCGCTTGCTGCTGCATTTGAGGTAACACAGCACAAGCCTGATCTAACCAGCCCCAGGTCGCCCCACCTAATTGCAGCTGAGGCTTCTGCTGATACAAGTCCTGCATCCACTGATAGCGTGCTTCCGACCCCGTCAGTTCATTGCCGTCAAAAGGCCCGGCACTATAGGCTTTGTCAGCAAAACCAGCATAACCTTCTGTTGAAAATACCGAGACCAGACTGGCCAGACGACAGGCATCGCCCTCATCATAAAGCAGCTTGCCATTAATACCATGCATAGGAGCAGACAGCGCCGCCTTTTGAAATACCGCAGGGTGCTGCTGTAAATACAAAGTACTGATAGCCCCGCCCATAGAGTGCCCTAACAGATACAAAGGCTGCTGTGCAGGCTCTGCCAGCACGACACGACTGATCAGCTGATGCATATCATCGACATACTGCTGGAAATCTTCGATATGACCTTTGTGTGGGTTGTCGGTCAGACGATCTGACAAGCCCTGACCTCTGTGATCAAACATCAGCACCTGATAACCTTGTTGTGTCAGATCATAGGCCAGTTCCTGATACTTCAGATAAGACTCGGTGCGGCCGTTGACAACCACAACAGTAGCTTTTGGTTCTGTTGCCTTAAGTGCTGCGCTCAGCAACACATAATGGATACTGCTGCCATCCTGCAGTTTTAACTGTTGAAGCTGCGCACTTTGCCAGAACGGGACGATTTGTTGCTGATAACGCAGATTAAACTCATCTGCGCCCTGCACCGGGGCCGTCAACACAGTGCCTGTCAGTGCGACACAAAGCAGAGAATAGGTCAGTTTCATACGTCATCCTTTTTGGTTTTGGCTCAGCATCTTGATCAGAGCCGTTCTTAAGCTGTCATGGTAATAAGCCGCTCTGGCAAAATCAGCCGGGTCCAGCGATTGATTCTCCAGCACCACCAATGTCAGTTGGTGCTCCGGGTAATAGTTAAATACCGAAACATAACCCGGAATATAACCACCATGACTCCATTCAGTACCAGCTGCAGTTTCTGTCACCTGCACACCATAACCATAATAGACCTGGCCCCAACGATGCTGGCGTAACAGCTGAGGCGTTGTCATTTGCCGCACACTGGTTTTACTGAGCTGTTGCTGCATACACAGAGGCAATACCGCCACATCGGCAGCAGATGCAATCAGACCACCACTGGGTTCAGCTTCCACCGGCATAAAGCCGCTGATCGCTTTCAGTTGCCCCTGCTCTTCATGCCAGCCCCCGGTTGCGGTAGCGGCTTTGCCGGCAAAGCCGGAGTTATTCATCTGGCATTGCTGCAGCAACTGGCTGGCCAGCTCAGCATAAGGACGTTTTGTGACAGCTGTCAGAATTTGCCCCACTAACTGGAAATTTAAATTGTTATAACGAAACTGCCCATAGTTTTGCTGAGTGGACATATCCACCAGACCAGAGCCATGACTCAGTAAGTCAGCCAGCCGCACCGAGGCTGCCCAGGGCTGTTTCAGTTCAGGTAAATACTGTTTGACTGGAGCCTGTAAATCCAGAACACCAGATTGCACCTGCTGCATCACCAACACAGCGGCCAGAGTTTTGCTGATGGAGCCCACAAAAAAAGCCGTGTTCTGATCAAAAGCCGGGCCTGCCGCTAAAGAACCCCGTTGATACTGCCACAGGATATCTTTTCCCTGCATCACCACAGCGGTCCCCTGAAACTCAGGCCGGCCTGCTATTTTTTTCTGCATGCTTTGTGTGAACAGCTCCAACTCTGACGCAGAAAAAGCTGCCTCAGCAGCCAGTAGATGGCCTGATAAAAAGATGAAAGGAAGACCAAAGATTTTGTACATAAGTTACTGACTCAAAAGGAGGATAAAAACAAAGGCTAAGTCTACCTTTAGCCTTTGCTGTTGTAACCAAACTAAGGAGGTATTTATTTTGCAGGCAAGGCCAGTAACCAGTCCACCGCCTGAATTATCAGCCCGGGCTGCTGAAAAGGCACCAGATGATCGGAGTTTTTTAGCTCAAGATACTGGCCACCTGATTTTTTGGCCTGCAGCTGACTCCAGTCATCACCTTCCTGCAGCCAGGCCTTTAACTCTGTGTTTTTTTCCGGGTTTTGTTGGATTTGTTGTTGCTCAAAATCGGAGTTGATCACAGAAACCGGGCTTTGGGTATACAAAGGTAAGGTCTGATAGAGGTCCAAATCGTCGGCATAGGCGGCAATTTCTTTGGCCCTGCTTTGCTGACGTTCGATTCGCAGTCGTTGCTGTGCCATAAAATCATAATATATCCAGTCCATCTGACTGGCATAGTCTGCAGCTAACAGCTTCTGCACCAGCGCCCGCTCCTGTTGCAGCTTTTTGGCCGTGCGCTCTGTCCAGACACCTTTGTGTAAGGCGGGCAACAACTCTGCCAGATTCGCTTTATACCAATCAGCCGGATACCCCTTGTATAAGGCTACTGAAGCTGGCCCTGGAATATCAGGATCAATCAGCAGCAGCCCCTGCACACTAAATTCAGGGTTCTGCTGCACAAATAATAAAGTGGACACTGAAGCACTGGCAAAACTGAGCAGTACAATACGGGGTTCGTTCAGAGCCTGCAGTACCGGCAGCAGATCCCTGGCAAAGCGCCTGTAAGAAGGGTCCGCCACGTCAGAACTCAGTCCCTGACCTAATCTGTCGATGCTGTAAGTCCGGTACTTTTTTGCAAGCAGAGGTTGCAGTAAAGCAAACCAGCCGCTGTCGCTGTGCCAGTGTTCGTTTGGGCCAGACAACAACACAAGGGCAGGCCCCTGATGTTCAAGCCCTAAAGCCCTTAACTGAAACTCAGCACCAGCCACTTTAACCAGGCTCACCCCAAGGGGCACGGCATCAGGAGATCCGGCCAGGGCCGGATTTAACCCGCAGCTTAACATAGCTATCAACAACCACTTCACTTGACTCATCATTCTGCTCCATCAGTAAAACCCTGATGTTGCATCAGAAAAAGAACAGAACAACACAAGAGTTCCGGACATTTTTGTGATAAAAAGCTTACCCTTAGTCAAAGCTAGTTTGCGGACCTTTCTGACATGCCTCAACACCACTCTTCTCAGCGATTTTTAATTGGTCAATTGACACTGGATACCAGCAGCCGTGAGCTGAGCTCTGCGACTGATACTTTGTATCTGGAACCTCAGACTTTTGAATTGTTGTCGCATTTTATAGCCGCAGACCAAGGCCAATTAAGCCGCGACCAGTTGATAGCACAATTGTGGGCTGGCCGGGTCGTCAGCGAAAGCGCTATTAATAAAGCCGTGTCTTTGTTACGTAAGGCTTTCGCCCGGCTGGACCCTGATACCAGTTATATTGAAACCTTACCTAAAGTAGGCTACAGATTGTGCCAGCCATTGGCAGCTCTGCCAGCTCAGACTGAACTGGTAGTTTCAGAGCCAGTGCCTGTCAAAGCTGAAGCCCAGGCCACTGGCATAAAAACCAAACTGATACTGGCACTGGTGTGGACAGCCCCCTTATTGTTTTTTGTGTTGTGGTTTTTTATTACGCTCTCGCCAGAGCCAGAACAATTGCCTACGCCTTACATCAACGAACCCGTGCCTTTGAGTCACGCTCAGGGCATTGACTATGATCTGAGCCTGAGTCAGGACGGCACTAAGCTACTGTATTTATCTGCCCAAGAAGGTAAAACTCAGCTGATACTGCAGCAAAAGCCCGGGAAACAACAGCTGTTGTCTGAAGATAAGGACATCTCCACTGCAGCTCTGAGTCCGGATGGCACGCAGGTACTTTGGGTAAAACAAAAACCAGAAAGCTGCAATGTCGGCTGGTTTCTGCTGGAAAGTCCGGAGCAGATAAAAACAGTGGCCCCCTGCAATACGGATTCAGTGGTGAAAATCGCCTGGCAAAACGACAGCAAAGGGTTTTATCTGCGCGACAGAGCCGATAAAACCCAGCCTTATGCTTTAAGCCGTTACCGTCTGGATACAGCGGAAAAGCAGCAAATCACCAACCCGCTCATAGCACAAAGCCCTACCGGAGAGCTGGCATTTGCCGAATCGGATGACGGTAAAACACTGGCGGTAGTACGTTACCTGGAGAACCAGCAGAGCTTAGTGCTGCTGCTCGATAGCAGCAGTTTTGCTGTGATAAAACAAAACATCTTGCCGTTTCAGGCAAGTAGCATCGACTGGTTAGCCAACCACTTAGTGTTAAGCAAAGAAGCTGAACTACTGCAATACAACACAGCAACAGAGCAGCTGGAATTTTTGTTTTATACAGGCCGTACAGTTCAATCTCTTGCTGTGGTGAACCAACAGATTTATTACGCTGACTATGAGCAGGATGCTGATATCTGGCAGCATGATGTAAAGACAGATAAAGCCAGAATTCGTATCGGCAGTAGCAAGGTCGACCGCATGCCACGCGTCAATCAGAAAGGCGATTTGGCCTTTTTAAGCCAGCGCAGCGGTAAAGAACAAATCTGGTTGCAGCCTGCAGGTCAAAACGAGTATCAACTGGCTGATTTGCCAGGCACCCCTGGTTTTGTCCGGCTACAGTGGTCACCGGATGGCGAGTCACTGCTGTTTAGCAAGGACGGCGCTTTGTGGCAACTGATGGTCGCCTCTGGTCAAAGCCGTGTTCTGGTGGCAGCGGATAAACAAGTCGAAGTCGCGAACTGGACGGCTGATGGCACAAAAATTATTTACAGCAGTAAACAAAGCGGTGACTGGCAGTTATGGCAACTGGATTTGGCCACAGCAAAATCCACTCAGCTGACCCAACAAGGTGGCTACAGTGGTTATCTGAAAGGGACACAACTGTATTTCAGCAAGTTTTATCAGGATGGGTTATTTGTATTGAATATGACAACAGGCCAGGAACAGCTGCTGTTGGCCGATTTTGATAAAATCAACTGGCTGAACTGGCGCCTGGCTGACGGGAGCATTTATTACTATCAACCCGATCAGGGCATTCGCCAGTACCAGTTGCAGACAAAAAACAACAGTCTGCTGCTGGCCACGCCGGAGCGTTTTGTTCATCACTACGATATCCAAAACCAGCAGCTGTTTTATGTCAAAGC
>CAMLSF010000213.1 GCA_946482615.1 uncultured Chromatiaceae bacterium
TCAGTGACTTTATTCAGCAGCGTAAAGGCGATCGGATTGGCCTGATTTTATTTGGCGACGCCGCATATCAGCAAACCCCTTTAACTTATGATTTAACCACTATTCAAACCATGCTGGATGAAGCTGTGCGGGGGCTAGTCGGTGAACGTACTGCGATAGGGGAAGCTATAGGCCTGGCGGTGAAACGCTTAAATGCGTATGAAACTTCGAATAAAGTCCTGATTTTATTGAGCGATGGTGCAAATACAGCTGGCGTGATCCAGCCGATAGAAGCCTTACAACTGGCCAAAGCGGCCGGAGTGAAAATTTATACTGTGGGTGTGGGTGCAGAACAAATGGTGCAACAAAGCATTTTTGGCCGTCAGTTAATTAACCCCTCGCAGGATCTGGACGAAGTACTGCTGACCCGTATCGCAGAAGAAACAGGTGGTAAATACTTCCGGGCCCGTGATTTAGCCGAGCTGGCACAAATATATAAACTCCTGGACCAGTTAGAGCCGATAGAGCGTGACCAAATCAGCTACAGACCGCAACAAAGTCTGTTGCATTGGCCTTTAGTAGCCGCGTTGTTTTGTTCAGTGTTGCTTGCTTTAGGCCAGATCAGATGGTCGGGGAGACTGAAAGATGTGGGCTGATTTTCACTGGTTAAGACCAGAGTATTTCTGGTTACTGCTACCCACAGTATTGATATGGGGTTTGTTTGCTAAACTGCGTCAGCCACAAAGCGCCTGGCAACATTGGATAGCGCCTCATTTGCAAAAAGAGCTGTTAACAATGCCCGCTACACAACAGCAAAAACCTCTGCTGTGGCTGCTGCTGATCATCTGGCTGCTGAGCGTTATTGCATTGGCTGGCCCCAGTTGGCAACGCCTGCCGATGCCCGTATTTCAGCTGAAAAAAGCCACTGTGATCCTGATGGATATGTCGATGTCGATGCGGGCCACAGATTTATCGCCAGATCGTTTTACCCAGGCCCGTTTTAAAGCCCTGGATTACATCGACGGTATTAAAGAAGGTGAACTGGCTCTGGTCAGTTTTGCCGGTGACGCTTTTGTGATTTCGCCTTTAACTCAGGATCACAACAACGTTCGCCTGCTGCTGCCAGAACTCAGTCCGGACATTATGCCGGTGCAAGGCTCGAATCTTGAGGCCGCTCTGCTGCTGGCGGATCAGCTACTCAAGCAAGGTGGTTATCTGCAAGGCGATGTGGTGCTTTTTACCGACGGCTTTTCTTCCTCTGATTACCCTCGTTTGCGTGAGATGATGGATAACTTCCCCCACCGCTTGTCTGTACTGGCCTTTGGCGGCACTCAGGGTGCTCCGGTCCGTTTAAGCAATGGTGAGCTGCTCAAAGATAACCAGGGCGCTATAGTGCTACCCCGCGTCCCTCTGGCGCAGCTGCAACAATTAGCAGAGCTGCGTTCTGGTGTTTTTGCCGTAGCAGGTTCAGAAGATACGGATGTACAAGCACTGCTGGCACTGAAACCTTTGGATAAAAAAGCCGACAGCGAGGAGCAACAAAAACTCTTTGGGGATCAATGGCAGGATAATGCGGTGTATTTGGTCTGGTTACTTATACCCTTGAGTTTGTGGCTGCATAAACGCGGCGCTTTGACTGTCTTTGTGCTGGTATTTTTTATACCAAAAACCGAAGCTTTTGAATGGACAGATTTGTGGCAAACACAGCAGCAAAAAGCCCAACAGGCCTATCAGCAAGGGGATTACTCAAGCGCATGGCAAAACTTTGCAGATCCGTTATGGAAAGGTAACGCCGCTTATAAAGCGCAAGACTTCGCCGCAGCTGAACAGTCCTATCGCCAGTTGGATACAGCAGATGCACTGTACAACCTGGGCAATAGCCTGGCACAGCAACAAAAATATCAGGATGCGATAGACGCTTACGAGCAAGCTCTGGCAAAAAATCCGCAGCTTGATAAAGCGAAACAGAACATCGAAGCCGTAAAAAAGGCGCTGGAACAGCAGCAACAGCAGCAAAAAGGAGACGGCAAGCAGCAGGATCAGCAGCACAATGAGCAATCCGGTGGTCAGTCTGGAGAAAAAGCTGAAGGCTCAGAATCAGAACAGCAATCAAAAGAACAATCCTCCCAGCAATCCTCTGAACAACAGTCTGCTGAACAAGGCAGTGACACGGCCTCACAAAAAGATCAGCCTCCGGGTCAGGCTGAACAACAGCAAAAACAACAAGAACAGCAACAAGCAGTTGAACAGGCAGAAGAAAACAAAGATACGAAAGACGCTCAACAGCAAAAAGCTATTTCACAAGACTGGCCTAATGCCAACGCAGAACAAAGTCAGCAACTGGATAATTTATTACGCAAAGTACAAGATGATCCTTCGTTGTTATTACGTCGCAAAATGGCGATTGAATATCAAAAACGTCGTTATGATCAACCACCAGCCGGAGTTGTCGAAGAATGGTAAAGCAGTGGTTATGCCTGTTGTTAATAGCAGTCAGTCCAGTATGGGCTTTGACTGAATTAAAAGTATCACTGGATAAAAATCCTTTGTTATTAGGTGAAACTGCTGTGCTGGAACTGGTCGCCGATGATCAGGTCTCCACTCAGCCCGATTTTTCCGTATTGGATAAAGATTTTATAGTGCAGGGTCCTTCACTGGGTCAGCAAATGCAAATCGTCAATGGCAAGGCCAGCCGTACCACCAGCTGGCGTTTATTACTTAAAGCTAAACAGACTGGTACCTTTGTTATTCCGGCCTTTGAAATAGATAACGTCTCCTCCTCCTCAATAGAAGTCGAAGTAGTACAGGGTTCGACACCAACACAAGCGACACAGGATTCTCAGCTGTTTTTACAAAGCAGTATCGACAGCACACAACTTTATGTGCAGCAACTGGCTTATCTGGAAGTCAAAATCTTTTTTCAGGGCGACTTGCAACGCGGTTCACTGAGTGAGCCGAAAGTAGAGGGGCTGAGCATAGAACAACTGGGCAAAGACAAAGAAGGCACAGAGCTCGTTAACGGTGAACGCTACCGCACTTTTACCAGAAGGTACCGGCTTATTCCTGAACGCAGTGGCACTTTTGTGCTGCCAGGCTCCACACTCAGCGGCGAAATGCTCGACAGAAACTCAGGCCGCTATGATTATTTTGCTCAGACCAAAGCGGTCAGCGCCAAAGCAAACGACATCACTCTGGAAATAACAGCTAAACCTGACAACTTTCCGGGCGACTGGCTGATTGCTGACTTAGTCAGCCTGAATGAAGAATGGAGCCCGGCTACCGATCAACTCACTCAGGGTGAACCTGTCACCCGGACTATCACTTTGACAGCACTGGACGTGGCCGAACATCAGTTACCGGATTTAACGCTTCATACTCCTGATGGCGTCAAACTTTATAAAGAACAACCTCATGCTAAACAAGCTGAGCGTAATGGCACACTGGTATCCCAGAAGGTGTTCAGCATGGCTGTTGTTGCCAATAAAGCAGGAGAACTGGTATTGCCGGAGGTAAAACTGCCCTGGTGGAATAAAAAAACCAATTCAGTGCATTATGCCACCTTACCGGAAAAACGTTTAACAGTGCAGCTGAATCCTGAACTACCACAACAAAGTGCAGCTCCTGTGATAGTACCGACAACACAAGCCCCTCAAATCCAGGTGACAGAGCCTGATCCATGGCAATGGAATTACACCAGTTCACTTATCAGTGTGCTCTGGCTGAGTTCTGTGGCTTTGTTGCTTTGGCTCAGACCAGCCAAAATGCAGCTAGCAAAAGCTGCGGTGTTACATTCAGGCGCAGCGAGAGCCAACCCGAAGAAACTGCAACAGGCTTGCCATAGCAATGATGCACCAGCAGCACGGCAATGGCTGATGTTGTGGGCTGAACAACACTTTGGTCGCCCACCCGCTTCACTGTCCGAATTAGCCAACTGGTGCAAAGATGCAGCTTTTGCAGAGCAATTACAGCTGCTAAATCAACAGCTCTATCAGAAAGAGCAACAAAGCTGGCAAGGTAAAGCCTTGTGGATTTGCTGGTCTGAGTTATCACTGGAAAAGGTAACTGAACGATCTGCTTTGCCAGAGCTCTACCCGAACTAATAGTCAGCCGTGATTGGCAGCAGTACTTTGGTTGTCTGCCTTAAAAAACTGGCTGTTGTTTCAAGCTATTGGTAGCATGCGGCAGCTTTATAACTATAAAAAATACCAATCTGGGAGAACCACTGTGGCTACGGGAACCATTTTAGCTTTATCTATTTATTTTCTTTCTATGCTGGCAATAGGTCTATATGCCTATCGTCAGTCCAGCAGCAATTTATCTGAGTACATGCTGGGGGGCCGCAAGTTAGGGCCTGCAGTAACGGCTTTGTCCGCCGGAGCTTCGGATATGAGTGGCTGGTTACTGATGGGGGTACCTGGCGCTATGTATCTGGCTGGTATTTCTCAAATCTGGATTGGTGTAGGTTTAGTCATTGGAGCTTACCTGAATTATATGCTGCTGGCCCCTCGCTTCAGGGTTTACACTGAATTAGCGAAAGACTCCATCACCCTGCCCGATTATCTGGAAAATCGTTTTGCAGATCCGACACGGCTTTTGCGTCTGGTTTCCGCTTTAGTGATAGTCGTCTTTTTCACCTTGTACACTTCATCAGGTATGGTCGCTGGCGGTAAATTATTTGATGAAGTTTTTGGTCTGGATTATGAATTTGGTCTGTTTTTGACGGCAGGTGTGGTGATTGCCTATACCCTGTTGGGTGGCTTTTTAGCGGTCAGCATGACAGATTTTGTCCAGGGCATGATTATGTTTATTGCGCTGGTGATGGTGCCAGTTGTGGCTTTTGGTGCGTTGGACCAACCAGGTCAGATGTTTACCACCATAGAACAACTGAACCCCAAACACCTGGATTTATTCACCGGCACCAGTGTACTGGGTATTGTCTCTTTATTAGCCTGGGGTTTGGGCTACTTTGGCCAGCCTCATATCATAGTGCGTTTTATGGCAATACGTTCAGTGGAGGATTTTAAAGCGGCCCGCCGTATTGGCATGTCCTGGATGATCATTTCTATTTTAGGTGCCATGGCCATAGGTTTTGTTGGTATTGCTTATATTCATCAAACAAAAATGCCGCTGGACGACCCGGAAACTATTTTTATTCTGCTGTCTCAGGTGTTGTTCCATCCTTTTGTTGGTGGATTATTACTGGCCGCCATACTGGCCGCTATCATGAGTACCGTATCTTCCCAATTACTGGTCACCTCCAGCGCTTTAACTCAGGATTTCTACAAAACTTTCCTGCACAAAGCTGCAACGGATCAACAGCAGGTTTTGATTGGCCGTGCTTCCGTATTTGCGGTAGCTCTTGTCGCTATCCTGCTGGCGCTTGACAGCAATAGTTCTATCTTAGGCCTGGTTGCCAACGCCTGGGCTGGTTTTGGTGCAGCTTTTGGTCCTGTGGTATTGATGAGTCTGTACTGGAAACGGATGAACCACTGGGGAGCTTTAGCAGGCATCACAGCTGGTGCTTTAACTGTATTGTTCTGGGCGTACAGTCCCTATCAGATTGACGGCAAACAATTAAATGACTTCCTGTATGCCATGATCCCAGGCGTATTTGTCTCTGCCCTTCTGACCTGGCTGATCAGCCTGGTCACTTCAGCTCCAACTGAAGAAGTAAGCAATTTGTTTCAGCAAGTATCTGATAAGTTAGAAAATAACTGAGACTCCGTTTCCG
>CAMLSF010000214.1 GCA_946482615.1 uncultured Chromatiaceae bacterium
CATTATGAAGAGGCTGGTCTGCTCAATAAAGCCAACAGAACGGATGCGGGTTACCGGTTGTATAACAGTCAGCAGCTGCAACAACTGAGCTTTATTAAACAAGCCCGTACTTTGGGCTTTTCGATAGCTCAAGTCAGTTCTTTGCTGGATCTATGGCGAAATCCACAGCGCAGCAGCAAAGAGGTCAAACAACTGGCAGAACACCATCTGGATGAAATTAAGCAAAAAGTCGCTGAATTGCAGCAAATGCAAAAGGTATTGCAGCAACTGGCGGATAGTTGTTGTGGTGACGATCAACCCCAGTGCGCTATTTTGGATGGTTTGCAAAAATAAAGGGTGGATCCTTATAAAAAAAGATCCCGGCAGCGGCCGGGATCTTCAGCTAAAAGCCCAGGGATTAAGGCTGATAAGAGGTTGTTAACGTCAGACCTGAGACCGCAGTGTAACCACGGATACCAATGTGGTAAGTGGCTGCCACAGGATTATTAAAGGTACAGCTTTCGGTATTGCCATTGAGGTATGGACGGCAGTCATAAGTCGAAGTGGTAGGTTGTGAGCCACGACGTACATAGAGATCGGCATCACCTGTACCGCCAGAGGTATTGACTGTCAGTACACTCATACCAGCTGGTACTGTTACTGTGTAATATTTCCAGGAATTACGGGCCACAGAGATATTGTTTACAGTTGAAGTTGCGCCAGTACCACCGCCGCCACCAGTACCAGAGGCTGCAGCTACAGCAGCTGCGGCGTCAACAATACCAGTGCCACAGCTGGTGCAGGTGGCAGGGAAAGAACGGGTGGTGGTTTTCAGGATAGTTTCAATTTCATCCGGAGTAGCAGCTGGTTTTTTCTGTGCTATCAAGGCTGCAACACCAGCCACATGAGGAGCCGCCATTGAAGTGCCCTGACTGTAACCATAGCTGTCTGATCCCGGTGTTGTAGTACCTGTATTGTAAGTCGACAGAATACCATTTGGATCGTTGGCTGAGTTCATAGCACCACCTGGTGCTGCAACATCAATAGAGGTGCCGTAGTTTGAGTAGTAAGCACGACCACCACTGCGATTAGTCGAAGCCACGTTGACTACACCAGCACAGTTACCGGGGTTAAAGTTATTAGCGTTGGCATTGTCGTTACCTGATGCAATCACGATGACAGTGCCACGTGAACGGGCTGAGTTAATCGCGGCCTGGGTGGTTGAGTCACAGGCACCTGAACCGCCTAAACTCATGTTGATGACTTTCGCCGGGTTAGCGTTCGCCGGAACTCCCGACACTGTGCCGCCTGATGCCCAGATAATACCGTCTGCTATATCTGAAGTGTAGCCACCACATTTACCTAAGACGCGCACTGGCACTACTTTAGCATCATAAGCCACACCAGCAACACCTGAAGCGTTATTAGTCACTGCAGCTACCGTGCCTGCTACGTGAGTACCATGCCATGAAGAATCCTGAGCCGCATGTGTGCCACCACATTCGTTGGCTAAAATCCAGTCACCCGGATCCCGTGCGTCTGAATCGCGACCATTGCCATCGTTACCGACAAAACTGTCAGAGATCATGTCATAGCCAGGCAGGATATTGGCATTTAAGTCTGCATGTGGACGGTAACCAGTATCTAATACGGCCACTACCACACCAGCACCTGTGGCATTGTCCCAGGCTGTATTGGCACGTAAACCCCCTGTAGATTCATAATAATGCCATTGACTGGTGTACTGCGTATCGTTTGGTGTAGCTGCAATTTTCAACATACGGTCTTCTTCAACCGATTCCACTAATGGATCCTGTGCTAACAACTCAATAGTACGTGCCGTTTCAGCTTTGGACAGACGACGCTCAGCTTTTACCACATGACGGTTTGCTACAGCCAAAGAGCGCACAAAGCTCATAGGCTCACCAGCGCGGCTGGATAACTCAGAAGCGGCATGGGCTTTTAACTGACTGACTGAATTCGTTGCTGTGCTGGTTAAACCTTGAGCAGATAAAGTGGCAGCACTTTTATATTTCACGATAAAACGGGTTGGCGGCTCAACAGCTTTGGTTTCGTTGATCTCTACTGTGATACCTGATTTTTGTGGTGCAGCCTGCACAGCAGTTGCTAATAAGGATAGTGCGGACAAAGTAAGCAATGAGACTTTGGATAGGTTGAATGTTTTATGTTGCATGTTGTTCTCTCAGATTATTGTTATGTGAATTGCCTCATCCATGGAAGCCCCTGTCCCTTATTTAGTTAATGTACTGGGCAGGCGGTACGATAATTGGTCAATAATTTGTTAATGTAAATAGGTGTGTATTTATCAAATTTAATCTTTTGTTTTCATTTTTTCGGTTTTATCAGGATTTTGTGCGATGAGTTGCATGCTGTGAGCGGCTAAAACACTGGGTTTGATTACATTTGGTAACAAGTGTGTATTTATTGAAAATGTTATTAGATATACCAAAAAGATATAAAAGGTGCTGCTTTATTTATCATTAAGAGGTTTTTTTGTCGCTTTTTTGGCGATAAATACGGGATCCAGAAGTGGCGAAGCTCCCTTTGTGGGGCTTCGCCATCTGTATTAATGATGGGAGTGGGGGTTGGGCTTTCTCACTTTCAGGGTGTCAGCACTTTCTGTGGTGTCTGATACTGCTGAAGTGGCCGGTGGGATTTCTCCCGTCCATTCCTGTGCCACAGTACCAGCAGGATGTTGGTACCAGCCCGGGTCTTTATAATCGCCGGGAGCTTGATCCTTGCGAACTTTAAAGACGCTGAACATGCCACCCATTTCCACTGAGCCAAAAGGCCCATCACCCGACATCATCGGCAGGGTATTGGCCGGTAGCGGCATCTTCATTTCGGTCATATCCGCCATACCACGTTCACCCATCACCATATAATCCGGCACCAGCTTGTTGATTTTTTGCATCAAACCACTGTGATCCACACCAATCATGGTCGGTACGTCGTGGCCCATCGCATTCATCGTATGGTGTGATTTATGGCAATGGAAGGCCCAGTCACCTTCTTCGTCGGCCAGCAATTCAATCTGCCTCATCTGCCCTACAGCCACATCTGTAGTGACTTCAGGCCAGCGGGCTGAAGGGGGGACAGGGCCGCCGTCTGTGCCTGTGACGGTAAACTCATGGCCATGAATGTGAATAGGGTGATTGGTCATGGTCAGATTGCCAATCCGGATCCGTACTTTATCGTTTTTACGCACCACTAAAGGGTCTATGCCAGGGAAAACCCGGCTATTCCAGGTCCAGAGATTAAAGTCGGTCATGGTCATAATTTTGGGCGTGGCACTGCCGGGTTCTATGTCGTAAGCGTTCAGCAGGAAACAGAAATCACGGTCTACCTCGTCGATATGAGGATGTGCATCTTTTGGATGGGTGATCCACATGCCCATCATGCCCATGGCCATCTGCACCATTTCGTCCGCATGAGGATGGTACATAAAAGTGCCGGGACGGCGGGCAATAAACTCATACATAAAGGTTTTACCTGGCTGGATAGCGCGCTGATTTAAACCAGATACACCATCCATACCATTAGGTAAACGCTGACCATGCCAGTGCACCGAGGTATGTTCAGGTAACTTGTTAGTGACAAAAATCCTTACTCTGTCACCTTCCACCACCTCAATAGTAGGGCCGGGCGACTGACCGTTATAACCCCACAAATGCGCTTTCATACCAGGTGCCAGTTCACGCACCACGGGCTCTGCCACCAGATGGAATTCCTTAACGCCATTGTTCATCCGCCAGGGCAAAGTCCAGCCGTTTAACGTAACTACAGGGTTGTAAGGCCGGCCTGTGTTGGGCACTAAGGGATCCATAGTGTCAGCGGATTGCTGGATCACAGGTTCAGGCAGAGCTGCCATTGAGCTTCTGCTGACTGCGGCTACACCTACAGCAGCTGTAATAGCACCGACTTTTTTTAATAAATCACGACGGGTTAGCATCACATTCTCCTGTTAATGACCAGCTGCAGCAGCTGTGTTGTTTGTTGTTTCTGGCTCTGCGGCAGGTTGTACTGTTGGACTGCCCCATAAGCTTTGTTGCAGCTGCAGTTCTGACAGATAAAAATCGCGCTGTGCCATCATTTGTCCAGTCACTGTTTCTACCTGAGCCTGGGTATCCGCAATCAGTTCAAAGACGCCAATTAACATGCCGTTGTAACGCAGCACGTTTTGCTGATTAATTTTTTGCGCCAGTGGCACGAGCTGATCCTGGTAGTGCCGGGCAATCTGATAGGAACTTTGGTGTAAGGTCAGGGCCTGACGCACTTCTGCACGGGCTTTTTGTTCCAAAGCTTTGGCTTGCCACCAGGCTTGCTGGTATTGGGCCTGGGCCTTGCTGATGCGGGCAGAACCTGAATCAAACAAAGGCAGTTCAAAGCCTAAAGCCACTTCACGCTCCTCACTGTGTTGTATTGAACCGGCAATTTCGGCAGATAAACCCCGGACAAAACGGCTGTTTTTCTCAAGCCCCAATTGCAGTTCCAATTGGCTTAAGCGGGCTTTGGCCTGTTGCAGATCCAGCCGTTGCGTCATGGCCTGTTGCTCCATATCCTGCTGTAGCGGCAAAGTTTCAGGAATAGCAGGCAGATAAGCAGGCAATTGCAAAGTGGTTTGCGGCGCTACACCAAGCTGCAGGTAAAGCTGCTCACGGCTTTGTTGCTGTTGTTGCTGCGCTTGCGCCAGTTGCAGCCGGATTTGCGCCGCAAATTTCAGCTGACGGGCTTGTTGTAGTTCGCTGTAATTGCCAACCTGATACATCCGATTGGCCAATTCAGCCGACGCATCTATAGCCTCCTGTACTGTAAGCAAATAGTCATAACGCTGCTGTGCTGTAACGGCTTCAATAAAAGCGCTGCGGCTTTGCGTCAGCAGGTTAATTAACTGCAAAGCGACTTGTTGCTGTTGCTGCTGCGCTTGCTGCGCTGCAATAGCTTTATCCCGGCTTAAAAAAATCAACTTAAACAGGTTTAGCGAAAAATCGAGCTCAGTGTTGTAGCCTTCTTCCCCCCGGCTTCTGGTCAGTCTGAACCCTGGGTTAGGCAATAAACCTGCCTGGGTTAATTCTGCTTTGCTGATGGCCATTGAAGCCAATGCAGCCAGAAAATCCGGATTGTTTAATACCGCAATACGGCTGACGTTTTCTGCGGTTAAAGGTTCAGCCAGCAGCCGGGCTATTTCCTGGTCTGCTTCTGCTCTTAACGCAGGATCTGTGGCGGACAACTGAAGCTGCATCGCTGCAGCCGTTTGCGCTAACACATCAGGCTGCTCTGGTGTTGTGGTGACCGCACAGGCACTTAGTAGCAGCGCAGCCATCAGCGGACAAAACTTAGTGATGATGTTCATTTTCATCTCCTGTTTTTACCTTTTGCTGCTCTGAATGAGCTTCAGGCATGGTATGCCCGGAGTGATCCATAGGCATCGAATGCCTGGAATGGTCCATAACTTCGGAATGTTTGGAGTGATCCATAGGCATCGAATGCTTGGAATGATCCATAGCTTCGGAATGTTTGGAATGGTCCATAGGCATCGGATGTTTGGAATGGTCCATAGGCATCGGATGTTTGGAGTGGTCCATAGCTTCGGAATGCTTTGAGTGATCCATCGGCATCGAATGATTGGAATGGTCCATGCCCTGATGGCCACCGGCTTCACTGGCGTAATATTGCCAGCCACCCAATTC
>CAMLSF010000215.1 GCA_946482615.1 uncultured Chromatiaceae bacterium
ACAGCTAGAGCCATAGAAATCATTGTTTTGTTTTCTTCTTCGATCAGCATCCAATTGCTTGGTGTACCTTGACAATTCGTTGGTATACCGCTGTCTAACATAATCATCAGGCCGTTTGCTGTGGTTGTTATATTAATCACATTGCCGCTTAAATAATGATCAGCAGCATAGCTGGGTGCAGTAAATACCATAAGCATCATTACTAATGTTTTAAAACGATTCATTAACAGTCCCTTGATCAATAAAATAATACTCTTTCAGTCATGAGCCTTAACAGTTATCTAAACAAAACCGCACTTCATTCAAATCGGAAAATATTGTGCAGGCACCGACAGCCATTGCCCGCCCCGCCGATTTGCCCTGACCACCGCAACCGGAAAACCATGACCGGGCTGCTGGCGGTTTTGCCACTTAGCGATAGAAAAAAGACACCGTGGGATGGGTGTCGTAGCTACTAACTGCATCGGTGCAAGATGCCGCTCTTGAGGTACAAGAAGAGTATACATTGTTGATTTACTATTTCTTTTTGAGGAAATCGCAGCTTTTGATTGAAACATTACCAGCATATTGTAAGGATATGAATTTGATCCCTTCAGTAAGTACATATTCGCTTTGTATAGGTGATAACCTCTTTCCGTTGCTGTCGTAGCATAAAACATCTACATCAAGAGAACCGTCATCAGGGTAAATGCCTGACACCAATTTAACTCCATTCAGAATCGAGATCCTAGGCCTTTCTCTTAACCAGGCAAAATTTACTGGTTCAGCATCAGAAAATAGAAATCTTAGTTCAGCTCGCATAGAACCAAGAGGTATACCTGCCTTTTGTAAATCTCCACTCGTTGGTGGTGGCCTCGATATAGAAATATTTGATTCAATATCAGATTCAGTATGTGCATTATAGGTAACCTGAACAGAAAAAATATTTCTCAGACATACAAGATCCACTCCTTTGACGATCCATATTTTGAACGCATTTTGATTGCTCACATCGTATGAAAAAGGCGTTGTTAATTTACTCTTGACCATATCCAGCCCATGGCAATTTGATGATTCACTTAGCTCTGGATTAATAGACACGATCTTAGGGCTCCAAGGCCATGTAACTGCCTTGGAAACAAATATTGAATTATTTTCACCAGCCCCAATCAACCAGAAGCCCCGCTCCTCAGATGCGGATACTGATACTCCGAACATAACAAAACACACCATAAGCGGTATTCTTATCATTTCAGTTGTCCTTGCCAGAAGGCTCGTTCGTTAGCAGCCCAACTCTGGTAATGTGTAGCGTAACCTGGATCTAAGAAGTTAATCGCATTCCCTTCTGTCCATCTAAAAGCATTTATTTCGGTTTGAGCCCTCATCATGCCAGGGTTAATTAGGAAATCCCTACGATGCACTAGCTCATGACCAATGTTCAATCCAATAAGTCCTATGTTTGACTCATTTATAACTTGGTCAGCATACAAAATAACATTTGGATTATCAGGTTGATATTCAAAATATCCTGTCACTCCAGTATCAGGGTCAGGCGCATTCACCATTGCATTATATTTAAGTTCAATATCGTCAGTAAAACGATCACCAACCGAATCGAACTTTCCATCTCTGGACATTTTATTTAGACCTTTGATGACGTCAGACATCCGCTCGTCAGATGAAGTAAATGTCGGTCTTTTTGAAGGGTCTCCCTCAGCATTAAACCACCACTGTATAGCTGAAGTAGCAGCGCCATTCGCAAATTTACCACCGGTCAAAGAGGAAACAGTGCCTCCAACTAAACCAGCCACTGCAGTGCGGCCAATAGCATCATTAAATGATCCCGTCTGTGGATTCATCACTGACTTCAAATTAGTCGATACAAAAGATGACAGGAAACCATGGCCGAACTTACCGCCCTGCACCACAGAGGCAATACCGCCTACCATACTGTGCGCCAGTACATTATTGAAAGCATCCATTCCGCCAGCCGCATAGTCCCAAGTATTACCTATGTATTCTGATATCCCAGCCATCGCATAGGTCATTGCTGCTGTGGTTAATCCAGTTTTTAGTCCCTGACTTAAGCTTCCTGTTAACGCATAGGTTTTAAACCCTTGGTATGCAGCTATTAACCATAACTGTCCTGTCATAACAGACGCTATAGATACAGCAACAGTTACTATTTGATCCAATATAGGAATATCTGCTAGCGCCTTAAATAACTTCTTAAAGAAATACCCACTAGGATCGGTATAACTCAGCGGATTATTCAGCACATAGCTATAACGGTTATAACTTTGGGTATTAGTCGGTGCCTGCACAAAAGGATCCGCCTGCATAAACCTTGCTAAGGTTGCATCGTAAATCCGGCCGTTCATATGGATAATATCCAGGCCTTCCACATTTTCATGGCCCGTATAAGCACGGCGGCTGGCAGCCGGTGCTATAGGATTGGTCCCGACAAAACCCGTCATAATCTGGCTTTGTTTACCCCAGGCGTCGTACAGGTAATGCGCTTTTAACTGGCCACTGCCATCTGTGACAGCCACAGTGGAACCTAAAGCGTCACCATGCAGCACTTCGTATTGCTCAGCACCGGTAGTTTCAAAGTTAGTAATCACCACAGGGCCTATATACCAGCGGTGCTCTATGCTCGGCGTGGTTTGGCTACCGGTCTTTTTATGGTGTTGCTCGTACACTTTACCGGCATAAAAGGTTTCTGTAGTTGTTGCCACACCATTTTCAGTGCGGCTGTCTTTGCGGTAGAACCTTTGGTTATCAGGGCCGTAAGCAAATTCTGTGATAGTGCTGCCCTGCGTAATTTTCAGGGGCATATCCGCAGAAGAGTAGCTAAACGTACGCTGGCTATCAGAAGTGATATTGCCATGCGCATCGTATGCCATCGTGTAGGCTCTGCTACCTCCACTGACAGTCGCCAGTTTGTAAGGATTCGTCGCGTTGTAACTGTAAGTACCTACACCTGTTTTGCTCTTGATATTACCTAATGCATCGTAACTAAAGCTTTGCGTCAGGTTACTCACGTTATTTCCAAGAGCTGCGTTGGTTACCGTCATCACGCGGTCTTTTAGCCTGGAATGGCCTTCCGTTGTATAGACAAAGTCTTCCGTAACGGTCATGGTGCCAGTGCCATTTTTGTCATGGTACTGACTGGTTCTTAGCTCTGTGGTGCCTTTGTTATCATAGTCATAGCTGACGTTATAAACTGAACGTCCCCCGGAAGACACACTGATGCTGTCAACAAAACCACGGTTTGTATCAAAAGCTGTTGCTCTGCTGGTGTTACCGTATAATTTTTCTTTGGTGACACGGCCTGCGGCATCCATGCTTTCCACTTCACTTAGTAAAGCTCCACCCGGAAATTCATACACGCCCTTTTGGTAACCATTTTGATAACCCAGGGTAATGACCCGGCCTAAAGGTAAAACTTGCTGGTTGACACGGCCATACCCATCGTAACTGGTGGATTGAGTAAAAGTTTTGCCGCTATGCTTTTGCTCCGAACTTGCAGGGCGGCCATACACATCATAAGTTTGAGTTTCACTGTAACGGGCCGGAGTAGAAGCTAATGCAGAACATGCCGAGTCTGCTGCAATAGAATACTGCGCAGTCTGGACCAGCTTACCAACGTTTTTCTGTGCAGGAGAATTACCGTAGCTATAACAGGTTTTATCAAAACCACCCCCGTCAGCAGTGCTTCGTTGCTGTAGCCTGGCCGTCAGTTGTCCTAACGCATTGTATTCCAGCCGGCTGATCTCATTACGGGCATTGACCTGAACCACCTGCTCACCCAAGCCGTTATAGCCGTAATACCATTTCCCCTTCGTTGGATCACTGGTAAATAACTTACGGCCATATTTGTCATAACTATGGGTGGTACTGACTGATTTCCAGGCGCTGTTTTCATACGCATACACCGTCTGACTTAACTGATCGCCGAAAGCTGAATAGTTAAACTGCACATAACCCGTGTTTGTTGGAGCAACCGGATTCGCAGCCGTTGAAGTGTATGGATCTGTGGTTTTTAACACCCTGCCTGAAACATCTTTTACTTCATCGCGCCAGAACCCGTTTTCATCTTTGCTCGACGTACGAAGTCCGAAATATTTCACCTCTGAAACAACCCCATCTGGGTAAGCAACTTGTGTTGGTCGCTGGAATTTATCAAAGGTGAAGGTCGTCAGCTTTCTTTCAGGAATACTGAAATAAGGTTCAGACTGGAGAACCATATTTCCATGTTTATCATAATAAAAATCAACAAAACTGTATCTTGCAGCTGAATGAAATGAGCTTGTTATCTGACGTATTTTTCTACCATAGCGGTCTGTAACAACAAAAGTTGTAGGCGCACCTGGCGTAACTGTTTTGGTGAACAATAAACCGCCAATAGAGCATATTTCGAAATCAGCACTGATATCACAAAACCGTGTTTCTGTCGTACTGACATTACCATCTGCAGATGTCACTCTGAAGCCTTGTCCCCAACCATCCATATGAGTGGTCGAGCTGATGCCGTTAGGGCCAGTTGTAGTGACTGAATACACCAATCCTCTGGGCGACTGCTGGCCGTTGTATAGATAATGTTCCTGCTGGCCTAAGGCATTGGTCCTGGTGATAACAAAACGGCCGTCACTACTGTACGTGGTTTTTTCTGCACGGCTGATACCAGCCGCACTGGCAGTCAGCGTGTCGATGTTGCCGTAGTTGTCATACACATAGGTTTTAGTACTGACGTTAGATTTGTCGCAATACAATCCATCAGAAGCTCTGGTACTCAGGCTTGTTGGCAAATCAGTAGATACACATTCACCAGCTACGGTTTCGCTTTGCAAATAACCCGCTGAGTTATATGCAAAACTGCTGGAACGGCCTTGGCTGGATGCAGCCTGATAGCTGGTTGCGGCTTGTGTTTTGGTGACTACAGATTTAGATAAACGGCCATAACGCAAATAGTCAGCGACATTGGTAGCAGTATATTCATGCTCACTTACAGTGCTGTGTATCACCGCACCCGACTGGTCGTGTAATTTCACTGTCGATTTAGTTAAATTACCCCAGGCAGCTAACGAAGCACCGGTCGAGGTTTTGTCATACTCATTTTGAGTTTCAACATGACTAATAAAACTTCGCTCACCAGCACTATCAATTTGCCAACCTTTTTCAACTGAACTTTCCAGATAAACGTAAGCTCCGCCATTTGCACTCACGCCCTGCGCCCAGTTTGATGTCGCCTCACTAACCAAAAGGGAATCTGACATACTGGTTGTTTTCATCGGACGGCCAATAAAAGGCCAGTTTTGATTGTACTTAGTGGTAGTTTCTATACCACTTTGTAAGTCTTTGGTGATTAAGGTATCAAAGCCTAATGAACCACGGCCTTTTTTATGTAATCTGAATCCTGCGTATTGATAGCTCACTCCAACTGTTTCTTGTATCGAACCATTGGTGTTGCTTTCTGAAGTCACAGCACTCACCAACCACATTCCATATTGAGGAGAAATGTAGTCAGGGTTAAGTACTCCATTACTATCCAGAGTCGGTTCTGCTTTATACACAGCCGCGTTTGTCATCGGCTGATAACTAATTTCGGTTTTTACACCATAACCGTTAG
>CAMLSF010000216.1 GCA_946482615.1 uncultured Chromatiaceae bacterium
TGGATGCTACTGGGTTCGCACCAGTCCGCCTTGGTCTTTTGTAAAGAGTGCGATGGTTTTTTATCGAAGTGATGGTGGATGGTGGATGCTACTGGGTTCGAACCAGTCCGCCTTGGTCTTTTGTAAAGAGTGCGATGGTTTTTTATCGAAGTGATGGTGGATGCTACTGGGTTCGAACCAGTGACCCCCGCCTTGTAAGGGCGATGCTCTCCCAGCTGAGCTAAGCATCCTGGGAATTTAGTACTGAAAACTATGGTGGACGCTACTGGGTTTAATCCAGTCACAGCCTGTTCTTTATAAAGTGCGGCGATGCGCTCTTTAAGAAGATGGTGGACGCTACTGGGTTCGAACCAGTGACCCCCGCCTTGTAAGGGCGATGCTCTCCCAGCTGAGCTAAGCGTCCTGGGACTATTCATTGTTACACCTGGGCATCTAAGAAGATGGTGGATGCTACTGGGAACAAACCAGCCGCAGCCTCTTCTTTGTAAAGGGTGGCGATGCACTCTTTAAATAGATGGTGGATGCTACTGGGTTCGAACCAGTGACCCCCGCCTTGTAAGGGCGATGCTCTCCCAGCTGAGCTAAGCATCCTGGGCATAACAACATGACTACAACGATTTAATCATCTCTTGGAGAATTTCAAAAAGATGGTGGATGCTACTGGGATCGAACCAGTGACCCCCGCCTTGTAAGGGCGATGCTCTCCCGGCTGAGCTAAGCATCCATCGTGTGGTCGGCCGTCATTATAGGGGGCTCGGTTTTTGTGTCAATAATATTTTTAGCTTTGTGAACCGTATGCTTTAAAAGTAAGCAGTTAAATCTTTTGTCACATCACAGCTTCGGCCGTGCAATCACGGCTTTGCATTGGTACAATAGCGCCCAATTTTTTGGCCTTCAGTGGATTTTTTATGTCTATAGTTACTCGTTTCGCGCCAAGCCCTACAGGTTATCTGCACGTTGGTGGCGCCCGTACCGCTTTGTACAGCTGGCTGCATGCACGTAAAACCGGCGGTACTTTTATCCTGCGTATTGAAGACACAGATTTAGAACGTTCATCTCAGGAATCTGTGGATGCCATTTTAGAAGGTATGGAATGGTTAGGTCTGGATTACGACGACGGTCCTTATTATCAAACCAAACGCTTTGATTTATATAAAGAAGTGGTCGCTCAGCTGCTGGCTGAAGGCAAAGCCTACAAGTGCTTCTGTACTGTGGAAGAAGTGGATGCGATGCGCGAAGCGCAAATGGCAGCAGGTGAAAAACCAAAATACAACGGCATGTGGCGTGATCGTACCGACCATCCGGTAGGTAAGCCTTATGTGATCCGCTTCAAAAACCCGCTGGACGGCGTGGTGGTGATTGACGATTTAATCAAAGGCCGTATTGAAATTGCCAACGCTGAGCTGGACGATTTAATTATTGCCCGTAGTGACGGCACGCCAACTTATAACCTGACAGTGGTGGTCGATGACTGGAAAATGGGTATTACCCACGTTATTCGTGGTGACGACCATGTCAACAACACACCACGTCAGATGAATATTCTGGCGGCTTTAGGCGCAGAAATTCCTAAGTATGCTCATGTGCCTATGATTTTAGGTGACGATGGTAAACGTCTGTCCAAACGTCATGGCGCTGTTGGCGTCATGCAGTACCGTGACAACGGTTTCCTGCCAGAAGCTCTGATCAACTATTTAGTGCGTTTAGGCTGGTCTCATGGCGATCAGGAAATTTTCAGCAAAGAAGAACTGGTGCAGTTGTTTGATTTAGCCGACTGTAACCGTGCTCCTTCGGCCTTTAACACTGACAAGCTGATTTGGTTAAACCAGCACTATATGAAAACGCTGGCACCAGACTATGTGGCAAGCCATTTAGCCTGGCATATCGCCGATCAGAAACTGGATATCAGCACAGGCCCGGCCCTGACTGAACTGGTGAAAGTGCAGGCTGAGCGGGTAAAAACTTTAAAAGAGCTGGTGGAAGTCAGCCGTTATTTCTACGAAGACTTCAGCGAGTTTGAAGAAAACGCTGCGAAAAAACACTTACGCCCTGTCGCAGCTGAACCTTTGGTTGCAGTTCAGACAAAACTGGCAGAGCTGAATGACTGGTCAGTAGCAGCTTTACATCAGGCTATTAACGATGCGGCCGAAAGTTTAGGTTTAGGCATGGGCAAAGTAGGTATGCCTTTACGTGTGGCTGTCACAGGTGGTGGTAACTCACCAGCTTTGGATGCCACCTTAGCCCTGATTGGCAAAGATCGGGTGTTAAAACGCATCAGCATGGCTCTGGAGTACATCAGCAACAGAGCTGGTGATTAATCTGCCCTTTGCACCTGAAGCTGCTGTCCTGGCGACTGCGGCTTCCAGCCCGCAAGGGATAAATCGTAGGGGCGACCTTGATGGTCGCCCGTCTTTTATCAATCAAATGCCAAAACACTAAATTCAGTCAGTGCTCATGTGTGAGTGGCAGAATATGCATTTTTCTAAGAAGGGTTATACAACATGCGTTTAGTAGTCGCATTGTCAGCGGTGCTGTTGTGTTCAGCAGTCTCTGTTCAGGCACAGGAGTTTCAGAAAAAACACGGTGAAGAAGAAACCACTATTCCGCCCTGGGCTGGTGATGTTGAGGTGGGTGTAGTGCTCAGTCGCGGTAACACCGAAGCCACTGCTGTGCGGACCAACGCTGAATTAAAACACGAGCTGGAAGATTTCCGTAACAAGTACTTTATCCAGACCTTGTTACAACGTAATACCCAAACCAACAGCGCTACGGGTGAAAAAGAAGACAACACCACAGGTCAGCGGGTTGGGGTTACAGCACAAAGTAACTATAAGTTTTTCCGCTCAGACAGCAGCTTGTTCGGCCGTGCCGCTTATTTAAATGACCGTTTTGGTGCTTTCCGTGAACAATCTTCTGTGGCTGTGGGTTATGCCAACAGGTTGTATGAAAATGGTCAGAACTACTTAGACTTCGAAACAGGTCCGGGTATGGCGTATGACAGACCATCCGAAGGCGAAAGTAACTCAGGTATGATTTGGTATGCCGCTGGTAACTTTGAGTATCACTTCTCTGAAACCAGTAAGTTCAAACAAACTCTGGAATACGCTATTTCATTAGATGGTCATAACACCAGCTACACCAGCCGTAGTGCTATCACAGCTCAAATCAATAACGAGCTGGCTTTGCGTTTAAGTCTGAATATTAAGTACGACTCAGATGTAGGTGTGGATAAGAAAAGCACAGACTCAGAAACCGCAGCTTCAATCGTCTATTCGTTCTAACCAGTGTCAGAGCCTTGGCTCTGACACTCATATCGCTGGATAAAACACAACGCAGATTAAGAACACTAGTTGAAGATTTGGAGTGGTAAGTCCATCCAGGGTCAGAGCCTAAGCTCTGACCCAAATCAGATCAGTGTAAAACGCGGGCGCGTAAAGTCCCTGGAATAGCCTTCAACTCATTCAGGGCCAGTTCGTGGTCCAGTGAATCTATGTCGATCACCACATAACCAATTTCAGCATTGGTTTGCAGATACTGACCCGAAATGTTGATGCCGTGTTTGGCAAAAGCTTCGTTGATTTTGGTCAGCATACCAGGCTGGTTTTTGTGGATATGCAGTAAACGTGAACGGCCTTTGTGTTCTGGCAGCGACACTTCCGGGAAATTCACTGCCGACAGGGTAGAACCGTTGTCGCTGTATTTCACCATCTTGCCGGCCACTTCAAAGCCGATATTCTCCTGCGCTTCCTGAGTAGAACCACCAATATGTGGCGTCAGGATCACGTTGTCGAATTCGCGCAGTGGGGATAAGAACTCTTCATCATTGCTGGTCGGTTCCACCGGGAATACGTCAATGGCGGCACCGGCCAGCTTTTTCGCTTTCATCACAGCAGCTAAAGCGTCGATATCAACCACAGTGCCGCGGGACGCGTTGATCAGAATGCTGCCTGGTTTCATCAGATCCAGTTCTGCTTCGCCTATCATATTTTTGGTCTGAGCCGTTTCAGGCACATGCAAAGTCACCACGTCTGAAGTTTTCAGCAAAGTGCCAAAATCAACTTGTGTGGCGTTCCCTAATACCAGCTTGTCTTCGATATCGTAAAACTGCACCCGCATACCGATGTTTTCCGCCATGATGCTCAGCTGAGTACCAATATGACCGTAGCCTATAATACCTAAGGTTTTACCACGGGCTTCAAAAGACTGAGTGGCGGTTTTTTGCCAGACCCCACGGTGCGCCGCCGCATTACGCTCGGGAATACCGCGCAGCAGCATAATGATTTGACCTAATACCAGTTCAGCCACAGAGCGGGTGTTGGAAAAAGGGGCGTTAAAGACCGGAATACCACGCATCAGGGCTGCCTCTAAATCCACCTGATTGGTGCCTATACAGAAGCAGCCAATAGCGGCCAGTTTAGTGGCTGCGTCCAGCACTTTTTCAGTCAGTTGGGTGCGTGAGCGAATACCAATAAAATGCACGTCACGGATTTTTTCAATCAGTTCAGCTTCATCCAAAGAGGTCTTCAGATACTCAATGTTGCTGTAACCCTGGTTCTTAAAGCTTTGCACCGCACTTTGGTGCAAACCTTCCAGTAACAGGATCTTGATCTTGTCTTTGGGCAGCGAAAATTTTTCCATTTTACTTCTCTTTAACTTGTTGCAATTTAAATTCAGTTTAAGACCTGTGTGCCTTGCGCCGTTCCCACGAGGACTATATCTGCCGCACGGCGGGCAAAAATACCGTTGGTAACTACGCCGACCAGGTTGTTGATTTGTTGTTCTAATTGTTCTGGTGCTGTGATGCTAAGGCCATGCACATCTAAAATAATATTGCCGTTGTCGGTCACTACGTTTTCACGCCAGACAGGGCGACCACCCAACTTTTCCAGCTCGCGCGCCACATAAGCACGGGCCATAGGAATGACTTCAACAGGTAAAGGAAATTTGCCGAGCACATCCACTTGTTTGGTTTGATCGACAATACAAACAAACTTTTCCGCCACTGCTGCGACAATTTTTTCGCGGGTAAGGGCTGCACCACCGCCTTTAATCATATGTTTTTGCGGGTTAATTTCGTCGGCACCGTCTACATAAATGGCAAAACTTTCGACTTCGTTTAAATCCAGCACCCTAATGCCTAAAGCACGCATTTTTTCCGTGGATTGCACTGAGCTGGAAACAGCACCTCTGATTTGATCTTTGATCGTCGCCAGCGCATCAATAAAGTGATTGACGGTAGAACCTGTGCCCACACCTACAATAGTGCCAGGTGTTACATAATCTAAGGCTGCCCAGGCAGCGGCTTTTTTCATCTGATCTTGAGTCATGAGGGTACCGTTTCTTGTTTTAATGCGTTTAGCCATACAGATGGATAGTAGCCGAAAAGGGGGATCGGGCAAAAGGGGCAAAAGGAAAAAGAGCTGAAAGAATTTTAGTATTTACTTATTGTTCACTAAAAGTACGAAAACGGCTTGGGGTGCAAATCGCCGGCAGTGGAATATCCCAGGCTTCGACTGGCACTGAGTCCACTTGCTGGCAATCATGAGCTAAGCCAATC
>CAMLSF010000217.1 GCA_946482615.1 uncultured Chromatiaceae bacterium
AAAATGCCGGTGTAATACCGGCATTTTTTATTTAACCAAAAGCTAAAATCCGCGATAATACACCCAGTTAAGTTTTGATTTAGAAGTGATCCTGTGGCTAAAAGTACCATTATTGCTATTGCTGGCGCCTCGGCCTCTGGCAAAAGTTTGTTTGCATCCACCGTCTATCAGGAGTTGGTAGCGGAATTAGGCGGTGAGCGTATTGCTGTATTGGCTGAAGATGCTTATTACCGCGATCAGGCGCATTTGTCTTTTGATCAGCGCACTCTGACTAACTACGACCATCCTGCCGCTTTTGAGCATGAGTTGCTGGCGTCACATTTACAGCAGCTCAAAGATGGTAAAGCAGTGTCTATGCCACAATACTGTTATAAAACTCACACCCGTAAAGCTGAAACTATTACTGTACACCCGGCCAAAGTGGTGCTGGTGGAAGGGATTTTATTATTGACCGATGACAAGTTACGGCAGCAGTTTAATATCACTGTGTTTATGGACACCCCTTTGGATGTCTGTTTATTGCGTCGTATCAAGCGGGATATGGAAGACAGAGGCCGCAGTTTAGGTTCTATTACAGAGCAGTATGAAAACTACGTACGCCCGGCATTTTTTGAGTTTATTAACCCGTCCAAGCAATATGCGGATTTGGTGGTAACCCGGGGTGGTAAAAACGAGATAGCCATCGACATTATCAAAACCAAAATTCGTCAGTTATTGCAGGAATAACCTCGTTCTTCGTTAAGCTGAAACAACAGTCAGAACTGCGTTTTGACTGTTGTGTTCTTGCAGATCTCTCCGGCAACATTTGCTTTGCAAGCATTTCATATCTGCTGCTATAATCGCGCGGCAAAACGTCAAGATTAGACAACCCCTGAACAGCAACTACAAGTGTTAAAAGCCAGAAACGGTAGTTAACACTCCCGCTCGGAAACTGTAACTACTTGATCTTTTGATGCTATTCTGGGATTTGGCATCACAAGAACAAAAAATCTGCGTCTTTACCGGCCAGACCCTATATCCAAGGAATAACTATGATGAGTTTAGTTGGCATTTTTGCCCTCTTATTGACAGCTTATTTAGCTTCAGCACACAGAAGTCGTATCAAGTGGCGTACTGTCATTGGCGCTTTTGGTATTCAGGTCGCTATCGGTGCCTTCGTCCTTTATGTTCCTTTTGGTCAGGACGTATTGATGAGTATTTCAAGCGGAGTCGGTGCAGTGATTGGCTACGCTAATGATGGTATTAAGTTTCTATTTGGTGATGTAGGAACTATGAAATACGGTTTTGTGTTCGCCGTTCATGTGTTGACTGTTATCATTTTCTTCTCTTCATTAATAGCTGTGCTTTATCACATTGGTGTCATGCGTTGGGTCATCAGTATTTTAGGTGGTGGCTTACAAAAGTTATTGGGCACCAGTCGCCCGGAATCGATGAACTCAGCAGCAAATATTTTCGTTGGTCAAACTGAAGCACCTTTAGTTGTCAAACCATTTATAGCCACTATGACCCGCTCAGAATTATTCGCCGTAATGGTCGGTGGCCTGGCTTCTATTGCTGGTTCAGTGATGGCTGGTTATGCCGGTATGGGCATTGAACTGAAGTACCTGATTGCAGCAAGCTTTATGGCTGCTCCTGGTGGTTTATTGATGGCCAAGTTATTACTACCAGAAACTGAAACTCCAAAAAATGAACTTACTGATGTTCAGGTGATAGAAACTAATACAAACGTGATTGATGCTGCGGCATCAGGTGCCGCTAGCGGTTTGCAGCTGGCATTAAACGTCGGTGCTATGTTGTTGGCTTTTGTTGGTTTAATTGCCTTAATTAACGGCATCATTGGCTGGGTTGGTACCCTGGTCGGGTTTGAAGGACTGACGCTTCAGCTGATCTTCGGCTATATTTTCCAACCTCTGGCATATCTGCTTGGTGTGTCCTGGGAAGAGGCCCGTTTAGCAGGTAGCTTTATTGGCCAGAAGTTAGTTATTAACGAATTCGTCGCTTACCTTGATTTTATCCAGCATGTTAAAGCTGGCCAGCTGAGTGAGCACACACAAATTATTGTGACAATCGCTTTATGTGGTTTTGCAAACTTCTCATCGATCGCCATTCTGTTAGGTGGCTTAGGAGTCATGGCTCCGAATCGTCGATCAGATATTGCAGAGCTGGGTTTAAAAGCTCTGTTAGCTGCCACTCTGGCTAACCTGATGAGTGCGGCAATAGCAGGCTTTTTCTTTTCGTTAAGTTAAATAGGTTACAACTATGACTCAACAACAAGTCCCTACGTTGGACATCAGACGGTTTGCCACCGACAAAGACGCCTTTGTTGCCGAAATTGGCAAAGCCTACACTGAGTTTGGATTCTGTGGCATTAGTGGTCACGGTATCCCGGATGAAGTTGTGGACAACACCTACAAAGCAATTAAGAAATTTTTTGCTTTACCGACTGAAGTAAAACAAAAATACCATGTGCCAGGCCAGGGCGGCGCACGTGGTTACACGGGATTTGGCGTTGAAAAAGCCAAAGACAGTAATCATCCGGACTTAAAAGAGTTCTTCCACGTTGGTCGTGAGTTATCAGGCCCTGCACCCCATCCAAGTTTGTATCCAAACCTGTGGCCGTCGGAAGTGGTTGAGTTTAAAGACGCTACTTACGCTTTATACTCTGCTCTGGAAAAATTAGGCAACACAGTGCTGGAAGCTTTGGCTTTGTTCTTAAAACAGGATCAGGCGTATTTTGCCGATAAAGTGAATTACGGCAATTCGATTTTACGCCCTATTCACTATCCGCCAATTCAGGATACCTCGACCCAGTCCATCCGCGCTGGCCAGCATGAAGATATCAACCTGATCACTTTATTAGTTGGCTCGCACGAGTCCGGTCTGGAGATTCTGCGTCGTGATGGCAGCTGGTTACCTGTCACTACCATTGAAGGCACTATAGTGGTCAATATAGGGGATATGTTACAGCGCCTGACCAATCACGTATTGCCATCCACTACTCACCGTGTGGTGAACCCAGCCGGAGCAGCTGCAGGGCAGCCTCGCTACTCTATTCCGTTTTTTATGCATCCGAATCCGGATTATGTCATTAAAACTCTGGATAGTTGTATCAGTGCGGATCGGCCAAACCGTTACTCTGAACCAATCAATTCAAACGACTATCTGATGCAGCGCTTGGAAGAAATTGGCTTGATTAAAAAAGCCAGGTACTGATAACGCGAGGCTTCCCCTAATTCAAAGGCGAACACTAGTTCGCCTTTTGTTTTTTAATAGGCTACCCGACGTAAAAGCCAACACTTTGTTGATTATTTCAGCAGTGTCTGCAAAAACCAGTGAAAATTTGCATCAGACAGTTGACGATTGCGTACTTGACGCATAACATGCACGCCGTCAACGACGCTTTGCGCCGCGGTGGTGGAATTGGTAGACACACTAGCTTCAGGTGTTAGCGCTTCACGGCGTGGGGGTTCGAGTCCCCCCCCCGGCACCAAACATCGTTGACAGAGACAAATTGAGTTGCCGCGGTGGTGGAATTGGTAGACACACTAGCTTCAGGTGTTAGCGCTTCACGGCGTGGGGGTTCGAGTCCCCCCCCCGGCACCAACTCTCTTTATTCCGATAGTCTTCAGCTTTGTTTCCCTCCTGAGTTGTCAAAAAAATTATCTTTTTACTTAAGTTAATACCTAAATATTCCCGTTAGTTTTCAGTCCCCTTGCTATTTCTTGTCTTCAGCCTATTCTTTACAAAACAAACAGATACGTCTTGTACAGGGTGAGGCATGTTAAAAAATCTGAGTATTAAAACCCGTCTTTTTGCCATAGTGGGCGTGGCCGTTCTTGGTCAAATCCTGGTCTGCTGGTTAGTCCTTTCTGGTTTAAAACAAAGTATTCTGGAAGAGAAACGTCTCTCTACTCTTTATCTGTCTCAGGTTGCAGTGGCTCTGGTGAACAACTATCACAGCAAAGTAGGTGCTGGTGAGCTGGACGAGGCCAAGGCGAAACAACTGGCATTAGCTGAACTGAAGTCCCTTCGCTATAAAGAAAACGACTATTACTTTGTTATCGATCAGCAGGTCACCATGCTGATGCATCCGTTCAGACCAGATCTGGATGGGAAAGATGTATCCAGTTTCAAAGATAAACAAGGCGAAGCTTTATTTCAGAATATGGCTGATGGGGTTGCCGACGATGGCTCACATTCGGTGTTTTATAACTGGCCCAAACCTGGAGCAACTGAAGAAGTGCCGAAAATCACCCACGTTGAGTTATTTAAACCCTGGGGCTGGATAGTGGGCACAGGTATTTATATCGATGATGTAGAAGCCTCTTTTTACGAGGTGGTGATGCAACTGGCTATTCTGGTGGTGTTGGTGGTGGGTCTAATGTTGGCATTAAGCTGGTATGTCACACGTTCCGTTGTTAAACCCATGACAGATGTGGTGGCAGCTATGCAGGATATTGCTTCGGGTGATGGCGATCTGACCGTCAAACTGAGTTATGACGGCAAAGATGAATTAGCGGCGCTGGCAACAGCCTTTAACCTGTTTGTAGGCAAAATCCGTCAGTTGATCACTTCTGTAGGTGTCACTTCTGTTGAGGTCAGCGAAAGTGCGTTGGATGTTGCCCGTATTTCTCAACAAATATCCAAAGAGAGCGTGCAGCAGCAACAAGAAACCGATATGGTCGCTACTGCGATAACGGAGATGAGTTCCGCTATAGCGGAAGTGGCACAAAGTGCTGAACAAGCCAATCATGAAACAGGTCAGGTTGAAACTTTGGTTCAGCAGGGTATGCAACTGATGAAAGCTTCAGTAGAGAGTATTCATACCCAGAGCCAGACAATAGAACAGAGTTCGCTTGCGGCGGCATCCTTATATACATCTTCACAAAATATCAGTCATGTCCTGAACATCATTAATAAGCTGGCGGATCAAACTAACTTACTTGCACTGAATGCGGCTATAGAGGCAGCCCGTGCCGGTGAACATGGCCGGGGTTTTTCTGTCGTCGCCGACGAAGTCCGTACTCTGGCACATCAAACACAAAAATCGACTCAGGAAATCTCCGGCATTATTGCCGAGTTACAACAAGGCACTCAGCAAATGACAGCAGCTGTACAGGAAAGCAAAACTGCAGCAGAGCTGAATATCAATCTGGCAGCTCAGGTTCAGCAAGCTTTGACGGACATTGCCAATTCCATAGCACAGATTTCTGATATGAATGCGCACATAGCTACAGCAGCTGAACAACAAAGTGCTGTGGCCGGTGAAGTGGATCAGAACGTACATACCATTAGTCAGTTAGTGCATCAGACCGCTGGCGCTATTAAAGGCAGCGATCAATCGACTCAGCGTTTAACTAAGTTAAGCCAGGATTTAAAAGAGCTGGTGAAACAATTTAAGGTGTAACAACAGCTTTTCATTTCGAAATCACTATTTTTGTTAATAAAACGGGCAAAAAAGTCTCTTTTTCGCCCGTTTTGCTTTATTTCTGAGCGAACGATCACGAA
>CAMLSF010000218.1 GCA_946482615.1 uncultured Chromatiaceae bacterium
TCTATGGTTATAACTTGCAACAAAACTCTGATCCGGCCAAACGTTTAGGTTTTCAAAAAGCCGACGGTTGGGATTTACTGACGCATTTAGCAGCGGACGACTTTGCCATAGGCGCTTTATTTACTGGCCCTGATGCCAAAGCGCTGCAAAAGTTGTTTAGTCATTGCATTGACACCATGCAACAAGGCCCAGTTACTTTTATTTACCAAAAAACACCGGATAACCCGCTGTTTGCGATAGAGAAAAAGCGTCGGGTACCTACAGATACTGTGTTGATAGATCGCGAATTTCTGGGCAGCTTCGGTCATTTTATTATCCATCAGGACAAACTCTGGGATTGTTTGCGTCACTACGGCTGCTGGATTGAGCCTTTATTAACCCGACAATGGGTGGATGAAATGGCCAAATATCAGTTGAACAAAGCGCAGGCGTTACCGCTTGAAACCTACTATTTAAGCCTGCAATGGCTGGAGCAAAAACGCGAAACCGCCGCAGTGCGCGACAAAGTAACGAAGCTTCAACAACAAGGTGAGCAAGTGCTGTCGGTATGGAGTGGCAGCACACTGAAGCAATTTGATATAGACCACTGCCTGCCGTTTTCCTATTGGCCCAATAACGATCAGTGGAATTTATTGCCCTGCACAGCGACAGAAAACCGCAGCAAAAGCGACCGCCTACCAGGTCGCGATTTATTGCAACATAGCCGTGGCCGCATTAACAACTGGTGGCAACAAGCCAACAGCACCCAAGCTGAACAACGCCGCTTTTTCACCGAAGCTAATTTGTCCTTGCCTGGCCTGAGTAACCAAAACCACGACTTTGAGCAAGTATTCGAAGCCCTGCAGTTTTTGGTGTTTGGTGTCAAACAGAGGTTGCAGGTAGGGGAGTGGCAGTTTGGGTAGAAGTTAGGGATTGATGTTTTTTAGTTTCCGTAATCGGGTTGATGTGAAAGTGATAAATCAGGAGCAGTTATGCAGTTAGCCACACAATTAGGAGAACTGTTGGGAAATTATGGCATTCCCGGCTTATTCTTATTGGTGCTTTTCTACGTCTTAATTAACTTTGAGAACATGTTTAAATCTTGGACTGTATTCAGAACCAGCAGGATTGCTGTGATCAAACAGGCTCTAGAAGCGTCAGCAGAAAATCTAGCTCTGCAACAATGCTACAAAACAGAACTTGAGACCGAGCATTTTCGGTTAGTTAGTGGTGTAGCATCTACACCTGAGTACAGAAAAGCAATATTGGATTTGCTAAGTAAATCAGAAGGCAAGCTCACATTAAGCATGATTAAAAGGTCTCAGGAGTTCAGAGACCGGAATTCCGCTAGAATCAGCATAAAATTGATGACAAGGCATTATGTTTGGAAGTTAGTAGCCTTATTCTTCGGAATAGTTAATTTTCTGATGGCTTTTATATCCTTGAGCTATGTTGTTGGTTGGGCTATTTCAAGGACTCCAGGTGCAGATTATCAGCTATTTGGCAGTTACTTTTTAGTCTTTTCATTCGGCGCGTATTTTTTTATCCGAGAAGTCTGGTCCTATGACAATGCTATGAAAGTGAAACAAGTTTTGGATGATTTGACTTCTGAACATGATCGAGCCAGCTAAATTTATTTTTTGGATTTTAGGATTATTCATTGATGAGTGGTGATAAAGGAGTTGTTAGTTTTAGTAGGGTGCTGGAAATTATAGCTGTTATTACTTTTGCATCTACATGTATTTTTTTTATATTAGGGCATCTTGCAGCCTATCTATATTTTTCGTCCTTCGAGATACCTTATTTTAAATATACAAATGCAAATACAGCTTTTGAGTTCGCTTTAAAATCTACTGACGTATTGTTATCTGTGATTGGAGTAGGTTTTGTTCTATTTATTTTATTTGGGGCTGCAGCACCTTTGTTTAGACGTCGTGATGGTGACGAAGCAAAGAAAAAAATTCAAAAGTTTATATTTTCCTTTAAGTTTATTCTAATGCTGTTGTTTCTTTATATCTTTGTGGCGGTCGCTGTGAACTCTTTAGCAAGAGTAATATCGTCATCAGGTCTTAAGGAAGATATATCAAAGAAACTCTATATACCCTATGAGGTAAGTTATAATCAAGGCCAAAATACGTTGAAATGCGTAGTAACTATAGGTTCTATTGGAAAATATCAGGTTTTTATCTCTCAGACATTGCAAACCATACTGATTCAGGACTCATCGATTGTTTCTATTAAAAAATTGTTTTCTCCAGTTCCGTTGAAGGAACTGCCTAATACAAAGACACAGTTGGAAAACCCCTATTATTCAGAAGAATTAGCGATTTGGACTAAAAAGTGGGAGTCAGTATGCCCTGACGAAAAGCTAGATGAATTCGAATATTTTGACTTTAAGAGAAATGGCTTGGAAATTCTCTTGGGAGAGGGGGAAAGATAAATTCTCAAGGATTTTTGGTGATGGTTACTGCCCTTTGCCCCTAAGCTTATTCGTGGTTCTCTGAAACGTCTAAGTACCACCAACTGGCGCAGTTTGCTCAAACTGCGCCATATTCAGCAACAAAAACTGGCGCAGTTCTATAAACTGCGCCACAATTGCGCCATTCAGTATTAAACTGCGCCAATTTAGTTATGTCAGCCACTACTCAAGAGTTGTTTCATATCATCAGTCAGGCCGCTCAAGGGCTTAGTTTGGCTGAACTACAGAGCAGTTATCCTGCTATAGCCCGCCGTACTTTGCAGCGCCATATTGCCAAGCTGATTGATGCCGGACAAATCAAAGCTGTAGGTGAGGGGCGAGCCAGACGTTATTTTGTGTTTACGCACAATCCCATAGCTGTAGCCATGCCGTCAGATCCACAGAGCCAGGCTGACAGTTTTCCGGCTTTTATTCCGTTGTCTGCCGATAGCAGGGATATTTTGGCCTATATCGACCAGCCTGTAGAAGCTCGTAAACCTGTGGGGTATCAGCGCGATTTTCTTGAGGCTTACCAGCCGAATCAAAGCTGGTATTTGTCGGAGTCGCTGCGCAGGCAGTTGCATAAAATGGGCAAAACTACGGAGCTGGCACAACCTGCTGGAACCTACAGCCGTGCCATTCTGAACCGGTTGTTGATTGATTTGTCCTGGGCGTCCAGTCAGTTAGAGGGGAATACCTATTCCAGGCTCGATACGCTGGAACTGATTGAACATGGTAAAGCCGCTGAAGGCAAAGCTGTGTTGGAAACCCAGATGATCCTGAACCACAAAGCAGCCATTGAACTTCTGGTGGAAAATACGGATACAGCAGGGTTCAACCGCTACACCCTGATGAATTTGCATAGTACGTTGGCGGAAAACTTATTACCTAACCCTGCGGATGAAGGTCGTATTCGCCAGCATGCAGTAGATATAAGCAAAAGTGTGTACCGGCCTTTATCTGTGCCGCAGCAGATTGACGATATGCTGGATTTGCTGCTTGAGAAGGTGAATCAAATTCAGGATCCGTTTGAGCAGTCGTTTTTTATGCTGGTGCATCTGCCTTATTTGCAGCCTTTTGCAGATATCAATAAACGCACCTCGCGCCTTGCTGCCAACCTGCCGTTGTTTCGGGCCAACTTGTGCCCACTTACCTTCCTGGATGTTCCGGAACAAGCCTACAGCAGGGCCACTTTGGGCCTGTACGAGCTGACCAGAGTCGAATTGTTGCGCGACCTTTATGTTTGGGCTTATGAGCGTTCTACGCAGGAATACATCGCCATCCGACAGGATCTGGCAGAACCCGACCCACTGCGCCTGAAATGGCGCGAGCTGTTGAAACAAAGTATTCATCAGGTGGTGTGTGACCCTGCAACAGAGCCTCTGTTGATTATTCAACAGCAGGTAGCTTCACAAGTGCCACAGTCACAGCAAGCCGCTGTGCAGGCTTTGATTATTGAAGAGCTGCGCCGTTTACATGAAGGCGTGTTAGCGCGTTATGGCTTAAGGCCTTCAGACTTTGCTAAGTGGGAGGCTGTGCAGAGGGATTGATCAAACCAACAGCGTCAAACTTGACTCCATTTGCTCCTCATTATCCCAAGTTCAGGCTAACTAGCACAGTTTATTTGCCGATAAAACTGGCGCAATTCTATGAAACTGTGCCATTCAGTTGTTCAACCTTTTACAATCCAACGCCCTTGTTTTTTCGGGCCTTCAAACTTAAGCACTCCTTCGGCTTGCAGCTTAGCTACCGCTCTTTCGATAGCACTCAACGATTTACCAAGTTGAACTGATACTTCTCGTAAACTTAACTTCGGATGAGTTGCCAGCAGCGCCAGGATAGCATCAGGAGTTTTCACCCGCGTTTCTACCTGCGATTTTACCCGCGTTTTTTCTTGGGGAGCAGGTAGTTGAGTCGCTATACCTTCTTGCAGACTGTCTTTTATAGCCAGCAGCATAAATTCAATAAAAGTTGTGCAATCTGATGTTCGATCCGCCTCACTCAGGCGTTGATAATAAAGCTCCTGACGATGCCGAATTACAGTTTCCACTGGCAGATAAGCCAGCAGAGGTTGCCACTCACTTAAGATCAAGGTTTGCCAGAGCCGGCCCATACGCCCATTGCCATCAGAAAATGGGTGGATAAACTCCAGCTCGTAATGAAAAGCGCAAGAGCGGATCAGTGGGTGAAAGTCAGTATTGTTCAGCCAGTTAAATAGTTGTTGCATTAAACGGGGTAATTGCATGGCTGGTGGGGCCATATGCACCAAAGTAGAACCTCTGTAGATCCCAACGCCACCACTGCGTAGTTGTCCTGCGTCATTAGCAAGGCCATACATTAACTGCCGGTGCGCCGCTAAAAAGTGTTCTTGTGAAGGTGATTGCCAGGATGATAACTTTTCATAAGTGGCGAAGGCGTTTTTTACTTCCTGAATTTCTCTCGGTAAACCTAATACCACTTTGCCATCAAGTACTGCGGCCACCTGTTCAAGTGACAAGGTATTCTGCTCAATGGCTAACGACGCCTGAATAGTCTTTAATCTGTTGCCACGGCGAAGAAAAGGTACCTGCTGTTGTTGGTTTGCGTTCCATTCGCCCACCAATACGCCTATGTCTGCAACCAAATGCAACATGGTATTTGTCAGTTTAAAGGGAGGCTGGTAAGGCATTTATCTGTTTCCAATAGCTCAGCGTAAAAGATACACTTTTATGGTGGACACTTTAGCTGATCTCAACATGAGACAAAACCGCTTTCACACTCCCTAGTTCCCGCGAACCAAGCTTTTTAACCACTTCCAGACCGTACAAACAATTTGCTTCAGATTGACAGGAATTAACACCAGCAAGGCGCTGCCTTCCGAAA
>CAMLSF010000219.1 GCA_946482615.1 uncultured Chromatiaceae bacterium
TTGGCCAGATTTTTTAAAGCATACTCTAAATTTTCTTTTGATTTAGCCAACAGCTGGAACATTTCAACTTTCGCTTTGGCTGCATCACCCGCCGCTATGGCCTGATACACGGCTTTGTGGCCTGGCAAGGAATCAACGTACTCTTCGGCAATAGAACTGCTTAACCGGAATAAGCCCATCAGGGCTGTTTGTATCGTCATGCCCAACGAAATCATAAATTCATTATTGGTGGCATCCAACACCGCCATATGAAAATCCAAATCGCTGGAGAATACCGCATCAGTGCCAATTTCAGCTTTTTCCATTGCCTCATAGGCTGACCCCAACACCACAGCCTGTTCTTCAGTACGATTTTTCGCGGCTAATTCTGCTGCTGCAGGTTCAAAAATCTCACGAATTTCAAACAAGGAGATAAAAAACTGCGGTGAGGGTTTGGATTCAAAACACCAGCTTAAAATTTCACTGTCAAACATATTCCAGTGTTTGCGCGGCCGGATACGGGTGCCCAGTTTAGGCCGCGATTCCAATAACCCTTTGGACGTCAGAATTTTAAAGGCTTCTCGCAGCGCTGTGCGGGACACGCCCAGTTCTTCACCTATGCTGGTTTCATTCGGAATATATTCACCGGGTGAATAAATGCCACTGACAATACGGGTGCCTAATTCTTCCGCCACCCAGCCATGAATACTTTGAGGCCGGCTTTTTAACTGATTTGCCATGCAGATCCCCTAAACAGTGGCCTGCAGTTCAGGCCAAAATCAAATTCTTACTACAATAGGATTTATGTTAACCGATTTATTGCCAAAAAACCTAACAGCAGCCTGATTTCATTAGTTTTTCATAATAAGAGCGCGAAAAATCATAGGCATTAGGCCACTAAATAGCAATACAGAAGCCGTGGCAAAACAGCAGTCTGTCTCAGATACTGAATTGACGCGCTGTACTAAGTGGTGGATAAAATTGATAAATTCTGTAACTCAATATTGCGTTTATACTGGTTATTATTTATAACGTCGTCCGTTTTGTCAGATCGCAAAACTCAGCAGAGGTTGTTGTTCAAGTGCCAGTCAAAATAGCGCCAAAAGATATCAAGTTGGGTTACGCCATTAAATTGCCTTTAGGCTGGATGAAGCATCCCTTTCTGACCAATAAGCTGGTGGTCGACTCGGTACAGCAGATCCGTATTATTCAGTCGCTGGGACTGGACTTTGTCTATTTTTACCCTGAAAAAAGTTCAGTAGTGCTGGATACCACAGAAGAAACATCAAATTGTGCTGTGACTCAGGATTTAGCCGATGTGCAGCTACGCACCGAAATGCAATTGGATAAAGAACAACGGATAGAACAAGCCAAAGCGCACAGACGCGAGCTGCAAAAAACTGAAAAAGCTTTTGCTCAGTCCATGGTTCAGGTGCGTAACCTGATGACTAAAGTGCAGGGCCGTCCACTGAATGCAATAGAAGACGCCAGCCAGCTCATTAGTAATCTGGCCGATACCATTCTGAGTGAAGATGCGCTGGTTTTGCACCTGATCTCCCAGGCGGGTAAAGAACAGGAGTCCATGTACTTCCATGTGCTGAACGTATCTATTCTGGCTATGATGCTGGCGAAAAACTTAAAATGCAGCGCAGATGAAGTGAAATGGGTCGGTTTAGGCGCTATGTTTCATGACATCGGCAAGTTAAAAATTCCCAGCCAGATTTTGCGTAAAACCACAGCTTTAACCACTCCTGAGCAGAATTTTATTAAGCTTCATCCCAAGCTTGGTTTGGAACTGCTGAACCTGACCCAACAATTCCCGCCTGAAGCCAAAGCCATAATAGAACAGCATCATGAATACCTGGACGGCAGCGGTTATCCGGCCGGATTAAAAGAAGGGCAAATTAACAAACTGGCCCGTATTGTCGCTGTCGTTAATGAATTTGATAACCTGTGCCACCCGCTGGATATGACACAAGCCCGTTCACCTCATCATGCTTTGTCTGTGATGTTTAAAACCATGAAGGGTAAACTGGGTGATCTGGAGATGAAAGTCATGATCAAGATGATGGGTGTTTATCCGCCCGGCACAGTGGTTCTGCTATCGGATAAAAGAGTTGGCATAGTGATGGCCGTCAATTCAGAGTCGATGCTCTATCCTAATGTACTGATTTATGATGCCGATGTACCGCGACTTGAAGCGGCTATTGTCACTCTGGAAGCGAATAAACTCAGCATTGAAAAGGTGATTAAACCTAAAGCTTTGCCACCCGAAGTGTTTGCCTATTTAAATCCAAGAGCTCAGGTCAGTTATTTTGTGCAACAAAAAAACTGAGTAGACTCAATAGCTTTTGTTTCATTGTCTCAGCAAAGGCATTTTTCGCTACGGGAACAGGCTGTTTCGCTTTATAATGTCGGACCAGTTGTAAAGCTCCCTTTAACTTCTGTATACAAATCAATGATCAGCTGTCAGGATGTAGTACGCTGAATTTTTAAACTGCGGTTTCGCAGACGACTTAAAGCGTTTAATAAAGTGGTTTTATTACTCGCCGGACAGAACTAAAAATTTATGAATAGTCATCCTGAATCAGAATTGCTGATCACTTTTATCTGGTTATTGGCTTTAATCGCCGGTATTGCCTGGGGTTTTATGGTCAGGCCATTGCGTATAGCGCCAAAGGCAAGTATCAGGTTCTTTTTTGCCAACATGTCTCTGGGCTCCGGTATCTATTTACTAAGCTTGTACCCCACTGATGCGAATTTACTGACCTGGTTTGTTGCTGATCTGGCCATTTTATGCAGTTTTATGCTGATTGGCTGGGGTATACAACAGCTATTCAAACTGCGTTCCAGTGCAACCAGAGACAGTTTGATCTTTTTGGTAACAGCCCTACTGATGCTGATTGCCCATCTGTATCAACCTCACCTTATCTTTTTGGGCGTCGTATTTTCAGTCACAGCAACGGTATTTTTATATTCTGCCAGCAGAAATAAGTTTCAGGCGATCCAAAAAGATTTTGGTTTTGTGGCAGCCTGCCTTATGTCTGCACCTTTATTTGTTGTGGCCCTTATTTTTTTCACCCGGAGCTTGGTTTTACTTTGGCCTGAAACCGAAACGGATGCCTTTGTTGCAACTTATACAGCTGAAGCTGTGCCTTTGTTGTGGTGTTATGTGATCCTGACACTGGCTATTAATATAGTGATGATAGGCGGTGCATTAGCCCGTTTAGTAGCCAAAATCCGTCAGTTTGCCGAGCGGGATCAACTGACAGGCTTATGGAACCGACGAGCTGTACTAAAAAAACTGCAGGAAATGCATGAGCTATGGCAAAAACAACAGCAGAGCTATAGCCTGATTTTACTGGATTTGGACCACTTTAAGCTGATCAATGACAGCTTTGGCCATGACGCCGGGGATGCCGCTTTGCGTCGCTGTGCGACCACGTTATCTGCCGTAGTGCGAAATCAGGATCTGATCAGTCGTTATGGCGGCGAAGAATTTTTATTGTTGTTCCCGGGTGTTACTGCCACAGAACTGCCTTTGATTGCCGACAAGGTCCGCGCTACTCTTGCCGGCTGCCAGCTGATTTGGCAAAACCAGCCGATTGAACTCAGCGCCAGCCTGGGTTATGTCACAGTGTTTCCTGGTGCTAAGGCAGAACAATTACTGACGCTGGCAGATAAAGCCATGTATCAGGCCAAAGCTGAAGGCCGTAACAAAGCTTGTCTGGCAAAGCTCAGTGAATGACAGCAGCAGAGCTTGCTGTTGCTTTGAACCTGCCCAAAGACGCCGGAAGCCTTGACCTGAGCCCCTGCATCAGCATAAAGAGCTGAGCAGCAGGGTTTGACCTTGCTGCTGGCTTTGCTGCGCCAGTTCAATTAATCTGATATTTAACAGCGCCTCCTCAGCACTAACCAGATTGTTTTTCCCTGAGATTAACGCCAGCACCAGTTGCTGATAAAACTGTCGGTAATCTCCTGCCAGGCTGGGGTATGATCTTTGCCCTTCAGCTGTGGCCAGCACGCCATACATAGCTTCAGATTCCATCCCCCAATTTGCCCCCTGAGGTAGTTGCCCGGCTCTTAATGCATCTTCCTGCGGATCCAGACCCGTTTTATGATAAGAGCCCAAATCTCCCTGCAGAATAAAACGGGTAGTCGGAAGCGCAGAAAACGGACTGGAATGCAGCACAACTTCTTTGTCACTGTAGTGCAGCAGCAAATGGAAATAGTCGACAGTCTCACTGCCCTGCCGTAAGGCTCGGCAACGGGCAGTCAGCGCTTCTGGTGCACCAAATAAAGCGATGGCCTGATCAATCAGATGTGGCCCCAGATCATACAAAATACCTGTGCCAGCTCCTTGTTGTTCACGCCAGCGCTGCCTTGGCACGGGCCGGAAACGATCAAAATGCGACTCAAAATAACGGATAGCACCAAGTTCACCTGAATGCACTATTTGCTGCAAGGTCAGAAAATCAGCGTCAAAACGTCTGTTATGGTATACAAAGAGCTGGCGTTGTTGCTGATCCGCCAGTTCAAACAGTTCCTGCCCTTGCGCTGCTGTCAGCACAAAAGGTTTTTCCACCAGCACATGTTTTCCGGCCAGCAAGGCCTGTTTTGCCAACGGATAATGACTGTCGTTAGGGGAGGTAATGACCACTAGCCCGGCATCCGTCAAACGGATCAGTTCATCGCCGTTTTGATAATGCTTGAGGTGCGGATAATCCAGTTGCAGCTGAGGCTGGCTGCTGCTGATCGCCACCAGCTCCAGCCCAGATTGCTGCACAATAAAAGGCAAATGAAAGGTTTTGGCAGATAAACCATAGCCAATAACGGCAGTTTTGATCATGGCTGCTCCATTATGAGGTTGGGCATAAACATGCATTGTAATACGCAAATCACTGAGAAGGATGGAAATATAAGAGAAAACAATAGTGTATAGCGGAATCAGGGCAACCGACTGAACTGCTGTCGCCAGACAGCATGCCAAATTTTGAACAATACGCAGCGTTGACCCGACAGGGTGAGCATCATGGATCGCGGCAAATAAAAAAACCAGCTCAAGGCTGGTTGTTTTGTTTACTGAGTCACAAACCCAGTAAAGTGGCGGAGCGGACGGGACTCGAACCCGCGACCCCCGGCGTGACAGGCCGGTATTCTAACCGACTGAACTACCGCTCCGCGCTGGAGTGAGCTTTCGCTCTAGAGGCATGTTTGCTGAAGTGGCGGAGCGGACGGGACTCGAACCCGCGACCCCCGGCGTGACAGGCCGGTA
>CAMLSF010000220.1 GCA_946482615.1 uncultured Chromatiaceae bacterium
GCACCTTGTTGGGTCCAGTGTCCTGAGTTATGCACCCGTGGCGCTATCTCATTCACCAGCAGTTGGTCACCCACCTGAAAAAACTCCAGCGCCAAGACACCCACATAATCCAAAGCACTGGCTACAGCTTCAAACATCTGTTTGGCTTGTTGCTGTAATTCCTGCTGACCCGGCAAGGCCAAAGACACAGCCAGCACACCTGCGACATGATGATTTTCCGTCAGAGGGTAAACCACCATATCGCCAGCCTGATTACGGGCACCGACTAAACTGACTTCACGGTCAAAACGGACAAACTGCTCAGCCACTATAGCTTGAGGCAAAGTATGATCAGCACCCGCCATAAACTGCTGAATATCAGCCCACACCGCTTGCGCATCAGCCTGAGTTTTTAAGCGCCATTGGCCTTTGCCGTCATAACCGGCCAAAGCGCTTTTCAGCACCAACGGCAAACCCAACTGTTCAATCGCCTGATAAAAATCCTGTTCAGTCACAACTATTTTGTAAGCGGCGTTGGCCACACCGGCTTTATCCAGCAGTTGTTTTTCCTGACGGCGATCGCCACCTGCTTTGATCGCAGTGCTGTTGGGTAAAAACTTACCGCTGTGCTGACACAGTTCCTGCACCGGATAAGGGATATGTTCAAACTCAGAAGTGATCACATCGGCGTTAGCAATAGCTTGTGCCAGACCTGTGCCCAATTGTTGCTGCGTGACAGGGTCAACAATAGTGTCGCTGTTCACATCATAAGCAGAGACTTTTAAATTCAGTGGCGTACCTGCCAGACTCATCATACGAGCCAGCTGACCAGCACCTAAAACCAGAACCTTCATCACTTATTCCTCGGCTGGATTCGGGTGAGCCAATACAGAGTCGGTTTGTTCTTTACGGAAGGCATCAATTTTGCGCATCAGCTCTGAATCAGAGGTCGCCAGAATTTGTGCGGCCAGTAAGCCTGCATTGGCTGCACCTGCATCACCAATAGCCAGGGTACCCACAGCTACACCTTTTGGCATCTGCACTATGGATAATAAAGAATCCAGGCCTTTTAAAGCTTTCGACTGCACTGGCACACCTAAGACCGGCAAGCTGGTAAAAGCCGCCGCCATACCAGGTAAATGCGCCGCACCACCTGCACCTGCAATAATGACTTTTAAACCACGGCTTGCTGCATTAGTCGCGTAGTCGGCCAACAGTTGAGGAGTTCTGTGAGCTGAAACAACGGTAGTTTCATAGGCAATTTGAAAACGATCTAACATATCGGCCGCGTTTTTCATTGTGGGCCAATCAGATTTAGACCCCATGATAATACCTACTTTCATCGTTGTTTCCTTAAAGCTGCAAAGAACTGGCATAATAAGGCCGCTATTATATACGCAAAGTAATTGAAGCTGTAGCTTCAGGGAATACTCTGGCCTTGACCAGCCCCATTTTTGACGAAAAACCTCAGATACAGGACTCAGAACAGTGACAGATCTCACATCTGCCGTGACCGCCCTGCGACAAGGTCAGGTGATTGCCTACCCAACCGAAGCTGTGTTTGGTGTCGGTTGCGACCCGGATAATACTTTGGCCATCGAAACTTTGTTGCAGGTCAAACAAAGGCCAAAATCCAAGGGCTTAATCTTAATAGCAGCAGACTTTTCCCAATTGATTCCTTATATTGCTGCCGACAAGCTCAGTACCGAACAAACTCAGCTGATGCTGGATTCATGGCGCAACAGTGCAGGTGTCACAGATAAAGCTGCTGTCACCTGGGTGGTACCTGCTTCAACGCGTTGCAGTGATTGGCTGACAGGGCAGTTTGATAGCATTGCGATCCGGGTTTGTGATCACCCGATGGTGCAGCAGTTATGTCTGGCTTTTGGTAAACCTATTACCTCCACCAGCGCGAATTTATCAGGCCTCGAACCTTGTCGCAGCACAGCCGAAGTTCAGCAGCAACTGGCGGATAAAGTCGCTGTAATAGTGGACGCGCCAACAGGTGGGCGTGCTGTGCCGTCAGAAATACGGGATATCAGTACAGGCCATATTTACCGGGCGGGCGCATAGCCGCCTGCGAATGAAGAGATAAGCAAATGCAAAACGTCGATAAACATCAGGTCAAAGCTTTTTTAATGGCACTGCAGGACAGTATTTGCGCTGAACTTGCCGCTGCGGATGGTCTTTCAGTTTTTGTTGAAGAAAGCTGGGACAGAGCCGAAGGTGGTGGCGGTCGTAGCCGGGTACTGACTCATGGTGCTGTATTTGAGCAGGCTGGTGTGAACTTCTCTCATGTGTTTGGCGACAAGATGCCTGCTTCAGCCACGGCGCACAGGCCTGAACTGGCTGGGCGTAAGTTTGAAGCTATGGGCGTGTCTTTAGTGATCCATCCGCTCAATCCTCATATCCCGACCAGTCATGCCAATGTGCGGTTTTTTATTGCCGAAAAAGCAGGTGAAGCGCCGGTCTGGTGGTTTGGTGGTGGTTTTGATTTAACTCCTTTTTATCCGGTGGAAGCTGATGTAGTGCATTGGCATCAGGTGGCCAAAGACTGTTGTGATGGTTTTGATGCTGCTTATTACCCTAAATACAAAACATGGTGTGATGAATACTTCTACTTAAAACACCGCAACGAAACCCGTGGTGTAGGTGGGTTGTTTTTTGATGATTTAAACGAGCCGGGTTTTGAGCAGAGTTTTGCTTTTATGTCTGCAGTAGGGGAAGCCTTCACTAAAGCTTATCTGCCTATAGTGCAGCGTAATAAAAACAAAACCTATTCGGAAGCAGAGCGCCAGTTCCAACTGTATCGCCGTGGCCGTTATGTCGAATTTAATCTGGTGTTTGACCGTGGCACTTTGTTTGGTTTGCAAAGTGGTGGCCGCACCGAATCTATTTTGATGTCGATGCCACCTTTAGTGCGCTGGCAATATGGTTATCAGCCGGAAGCTGGCAGTGCAGAAGCCAAATTGTACGAGCGTTACCTGCAACCTCAGGACTGGTTAGGTATTCAGCAATAGAGAAAGGCGTCAGGGATTATCTGTTGATCATATGGCTGGCCAGCTGGCCCAGCGAATGACTTAAGCCCTGACGCAATAACTTATCCTGGACCACTTCAGCCAAAGCTTTATCCATACAAAACATCCACTGATCGCGCATCTGCTGATCCACAGCAAAAGGCATATGGCGCATCCGTAAGCGTGGATGACCGTATTTTTCTTCAAACAAAGCCGGGCCGCCCAACCAGCCGGATAAAAACTCAAAAAACTTTTGCCTTATCACATCCAGAGGCAGAGGATGGATAGCATATAGTTCAGCGGCTTCCGGTGCTGTCGACATAATGTCGTAGAATCTGTTGGCCAGACGTCGTGTTGCGGCTTCGCCGCCAATCAACTCGTAAGGCGTAGTCGCCGGAGTCGGATGTGGCTTGCTATTTGGCTGGCTTTTATTAAAAATCGCGTCAAACAACTTTTTCATGGTGAACCTGTGGACCGTTACGCTGTATTTGGAAATCCTGTTGGGCACTCAAAATCGCCGCTGATCCATAGCTGGTTTGCCAAACAAACCGCACAAGCTTTGAGTTACGAGGCCATTTTAGCACCGGTCGACGCCTTTGCCGACAGCTGGTTTAGCTTTGTCGCTGCTGGAGGCCGGGGTGGTAATGTCACAGTGCCTTTTAAAGAGCAGGCCTATCAGTTAGCAGAACAACTCAGTGAACGTGCTTTGCAGGCTGGTGCTGTTAACACTCTCTATATAGATAAAGCAGGTGTGCTTTGTGGGGATAACACTGATGGTTTAGGTTTGGTGGCTGATTTAACCCGGCTGGGAGCGCGGCTTAAGAATGCTTCGATTTTAATCTTAGGTGCCGGCGGAGCTTGTCGTGGTGTTGTCGGGCCTTTATTGGCTGCTGGTGTACAGCATATTCATATAGCCAACAGAACTGCAGCTAAAGCTGAAGCTATAGCTGAGCTGTTTGATAACAGAGTGACAGCATCAGGTTATGATCAAGTTCCTGCTGAAAAATGGAGCCTGGTGATCAACGCGACTTCCAGCGGGCTGGACCAGCAAAGACCGCCTCTGGCAGAACAACATTTGCAGCATTGCACTCTGGCCTACGATATGTTGTATGGCAAAGAGCCGACGGCTTTTCTGATCTGGTGTCAGCAACAAGGTGTGCCGCTTTGTGCTGATGGCTTAGGTATGTTAGTCAGTCAGGCTGCTGAAAGTTTTGCGATATGGCGTGGGGTAAAACCTGATATCAGTCCGGTGTTGCAACAACTGACGGCTATGGTGAAAGCATGAACCAGCAACTGATTTTTAATCATGACTTCAGTTTTGATGAAAACACCGATTCAGTCAGCTGTAGTTGTTTAGCCGCAGGCATGCGGTTACAAGTCTATATAAAGAAGCCACAAGGCTGGGATCATCAAAGCTGGCTGGAGCAAATAAAAGAAGACTGCTTTTATTGGGAAGAACAAATCGAAGAAGCGGCCAAAGCAGACCGCTTTAATGCAGATGGCGTGTTGTATCTGGATGGCTCAGCTTAATGGCTCTGCCAGATACTCATCTTTTAATACCAGATAGTTGATAGCAGACTGCGTCAGAAAACTACGTTCCGCATCGTTCAGTGGCCTGGCTTGTTTTACCGGGCTGCCGACATAGAGATAACCAGACTCTAATCTTTTGCCTGGTGGCACCAAGCTACCGGCACCAATAATGACATCGTCTTCTACTATCACATCGTCCATCACTATAGCGCCCATCCCCACCAGAATACGATTGCCTAACTGGCAACCGTGCAACATCACTTTATGCCCTACTGTAACATCGTCTCCTATAACAAGAGGAGAACCAGCCGGGTTCTTTGTGGTTGGGCGGGATACATGCAGTACAGAACCATCCTGCACATTGGTGCGCTGACCAATACGGATAATGTTCACATCACCCCGTGCTGCGACTAAAGGCCAGATACTACTATGAAGGCCAATTTCAATATCGCCGACTAAAACAGACGATGGATGCACATAAACTCCGTCAGCCAGCTGTGGAGTTTTACCTTTATATGAAGTTAATGACATAAGAATTTCCTCTGCTGCTGCGGAAGTATGCGACAAATGTTGAAAAAAAGCACGGTTCGATTGAAATTCAGGCTGTCGCACTCAAAAGTATAAGTTTTCTTAAAAAGAGTATTGCACGCTGTCAAAAACTCCCTATAATGCGCGCCATGCCGACGGGGTGGTGCGAAAGCAGCTC
>CAMLSF010000221.1 GCA_946482615.1 uncultured Chromatiaceae bacterium
AAAGCCAGTTGAGGTTCAGTGTTCGCCATCAGGCCAACTCCTGTTTAATTGTTCAATCAAAGGCAAAGCAGCACTGATTTCTAAATAACGGCAATTGAGTTTTTTTAAGTTCAGTTGCAGGGCTTGGTGCCATTGGCTTTGCTGTTGTCTGTAACTGTCTTTTAAGGCGGATGAACCCAAATCCAGTGTTTTCAGCTGTTGTCCGTCAGTCACAGTCGCCAGCCCTGATGCTGATAAAGGCAGTTGCCGATCCAGCGGATCAGTAATATGAATACAACGAATTTCATTATGCTGGCGCATACTTTGTAAGTGGCGCAAGCCTTGTGCGTCAAGAGCGCTGAAATCTGAGATCACAAAAATAAGGGCACCGGGGCGGGCTAAACGTCGCATCAAGCCTAAGGCGTGGTTGATATTGGACTCTGCAACCATGCCCTGGTTTTGCTGGACTTTAATCAGTGCATTTAAGTAACGTAACACCGCCTGGCTGCGTGCTGCGGGTTTGAGTTCCAGCAATTGCTGTTCACTAAAGACCAGACCACCCAATTTATCGCCTGTTTCGCGCACATGCCAGGCCAATAAGGCGGCTAAATGGGCAGCCTGCACCGACTTAAATAGCAATTTTGTGCCAAAGCGCATCGACTCAGATAAGTCCGTCAGGATAAACACCGGACGTTCCTTTTCTTCGCGGAATAATTTGGTGTGCACTTTGCCGGTACGGGCTGTCACCCGCCAGTCGATGGTACGGACGTCATCACCGGGTTGGTAATGCCGTACTTCATCAAACTCCATGCCCCGGCCTTTAGTGCGTGCCAGATAACTGCCTGCCAGCTTACTTTGGATCGCCATTTTAGGCGCTAAATCCAATAAAGCATGATGGCGCTGATAGGCCAAAAGTTGCGGTAAATCCAGATGGATACCGTCTGTGGCCAGTTGTGTGAGCTGAAGTTGAGTATTCATCGACGGCACATCAGGCAACAGGAACCAGTTTTAAAATCTCTCTGAGCACATCATCAGTGCTTAAACCCTGAGCTTCGGCATCGTAAGTTAAAATCAGACGATGGCGTAACACATTAAAAAACACCGCCTGAATATCATCCGGCGTGACAAAATCCCGGCCCTCTAACCAGGCTTTGGCGCGGGCACAACGTTCCAATGCAATACTGGCGCGTGGACTGGCACCATAAGCTATCCATTTGGCCAGTTGCTCGCTGTAGGCTTTGGCATTGCGGGTCGCCATCACCAGTTGCACTATGTAGTTCTCCAGACTCTCCGCCATATGCAGCTTTAAAATATCCTGACGGGCGGCAAAAATATCAGCCTGACTGATAGGACTTAATTTGGCTTTGTCATGAGCCAGGGCTTCGCCCCGGGTTAAACGCAAAATAGCCAGTTCAGTGGCTGCATCCGGATAATCCACTTTCAGGTGCAATAAAAATCTGTCCAACTGAGCTTCAGGCAAAGGGTAAGTGCCTTCCTGCTCCAGCGGGTTTTGGGTTGCCATAACCAAAAACAACTCGGGCAGGGCATAGGTTTTACGACCAACGGTAATTTGTTTTTCCGCCATTGCCTCTAACAAAGCCGACTGCACTTTAGCCGGAGCGCGGTTAATTTCGTCGGCCAGAATAATATGGTGAAACAAAGGGCCAGCCTGAAATTCGAATTGGCCTGTTTCAGGACGATAGATATCTGTGCCTGTTAAATCGGCGGGTAATAAATCGGGGGTAAATTGAATCCGATGAAAACGACCTTCGACACCATGAGCTAAGGCGTTGACTGCTCTGGTTTTCGCAAGGCCTGGCGGACCTTCCACCAACAAATGGCCGTTGGCCAACAAAGCCAACAAGATACCTTCTGTCAGCGCATGCTGACCCAAGACCTGACTGTCCAGATAGTCTTTTAAAGCGGAAAATGCCTTTACCATAATACCCACTACTGTTTTTTAGTTATCGTCGTCAGTTAAACCCTTTGTACCTGAAGCTGCAGCTTGGTTGACTGCACGCTCTCTGCAACTCCAATTACATTGGTTATATTGTTGTTTATTTTCCAAGCAGTTAGCTCTAAAAAAAGCTAGGCTAAGACCACTGGCTTTTATATAAGGTTCAACGCCTTTTAAAACAAGTGTTTTAATTTGCTGAATCTCTGGTTACAATCAAAAGCACCTACAGGTCAGACCTGTCACGAGTCACATTAAGAGGATTGTTCATGGCCGCGCCACTACAACTTACCACACGTCAGGGAGACCGTATCGCCATAGTGCGTGGTCTGCGTACTCCATTTGCAAAACAAGCGACCGAATTCCATGGCATTTCAGCGCTGGAACTGGGCAAGCTGGTGGTCAATGAACTGTTGATCCGTAGCGAATTGTCGCCCAAGTTAATAGATCAACTGGTTTTTGGTCAAGTTGTACAAATGCCGGAAGCGCCAAACATCGCCCGTGAAATTGTGCTGGGCACTGGTATGAATGTGCATACAGATGCCTTTAGCGTCACACGGGCTTGTGCCACCAGTTTTCAGTCAGTGGTCAGCGTCGCCGAAAGTATGATGGCCGGTGTGACTGAAATTGCTATTGCAGGTGGAGCAGACTCCAGTTCGGTATTGCCTATTGGTGTCAGTAAAAAATTAGGCCGGGCTTTGGTTGATTTAAACAAAGCCAAAACTTTTGGTCAGAAACTGGCGATTTTCCGCCGTTTAGGTTTAAAAGATTTATTGCCGGTGCCTCCAGCTGTGGCTGAATACACCACGGGTTTGTCTATGGGAGATACAGCTGAACAAATGGCTAAAACCCATGGTATCAGCCGTGCTGATCAGGACGCCTTAGCGCACCGTTCACACAGCTTAGCGGCACAGGCCTGGAAAGATGGTTTGTTAAAAGACGAAGTGATGACTGCTCATATCGAGCCGTACAAAACCTTCCTTGAAATCGACAACAATATCCGGATGGATTCCAAGCTCGAATCCTACAGCAAGTTAAAACCTGTATTCGACCGTCAGTTTGGTTCTGTCACAGCAGCCACCAGCACCCCTTTAACGGATGGCGCTTCTGCCGTATTGATGATGACCGAAAGCCGCGCTAAGGCCATGGGGTATGAAGTATTGGGTTATATCCGAAGCTATGCGTTCGCCGCTATAGATGTCTGGGAAGATATGCTGATGGGCCCTTCTTATGCGACGCCGATTGCGCTGGACCGTGCCGGTTTGAAGTTATCTGATTTAACACTGATTGAAATGCACGAAGCTTTTGCCGCTCAGGCGCTGGCCAATATGAAAATGTTTGGCAGCAAAACTTTTGCTGAACAAAAACTGGGCCGCTCAGAGGCCATAGGTGAGATTGATATGGCGAAATTTAACGTCATAGGTGGCTCTTTAGCTTACGGCCATCCTTTTGCTGCCACTGGTACCCGTTTGATTACCCAGACCCTCAATGAATTAAAACGCCGTGGTGGTGGTATTGGTTTAACCACAGCTTGTGCTGCCGGTGGTTTAGGCGCTGCGATGATCCTGGAGACTGAATAATGACTCAGCCTACTTTTACCTTAACAGTCCGGCCTGATCAGATTGGTGTGATCAGTATGGATGTAGCGGGCGAGAGCATGAATGTGCTCAAAGCCGCTTTTGCTGACGAGATTAAATCTTTGCTCAGCGACATTAAAAACAATAAAGACATTAAAGGTCTGGTAATTATCAGCGGCAAACCGGATTCTTTTATCGCCGGTGCTGATATTTCGATGCTGGATGGCTGCACTACAGCCCAACAAGCCGAAGACATTGGCCGTATGGGCCAACTGGTGTTTAACCAGCTTGAAGCTTTGTCTATTCCGTTGGTGGCCGCTATTCATGGCCCTTGTTTAGGTGGTGGTTTAGAGCTGGCGTTAGCCTGTCATGCCCGGGTTGCGACTACAGACAATAAAACTGTATTGGGTTTACCTGAAGTGCAGCTGGGTTTATTGCCAGGCAGCGGTGGGACTCAACGTTTACCCCGTCTGGTGGGTATCCAAAAAGCTTTGGATATGATTTTAACCGGCAAGCAGTTGCGTGCTGCCCAGGCGAAAAAAATCGGTTTAGTGGATGCAGTAGTGCCTAAAAGCATTCTGCTGGAAGCCGCAGTGCAATTGGCGCTGAAAGGTAAACCGGCGGCACGGGACGTCAAACTGAACTTTGTGGGTAAAGTGCTGGAAAAAACACCTTTTGGGCGTGCCATCGTGTTTAGCCAGGCCGAAAAACAAACCTTAGCCAAAACGCATGGTAATTATCCGGCACCACTGAAAATACTTCAGGCCATTAAAGCTGGTGTGGACGGCGGTTTTAATAAAGGTCTGGATGTGGAAGCCAAAGCTTTTGGCGAGCTTTGCATGACCAGCGAGTCCAAAGCCTTACGTTCGTTATTTTTTGCCACCACTCAGATGAAAAAAGAGACAGGGGCAGGGGATGTTCAGCCGCGTAAAGTGCACAAAGCCGCTATTTTAGGTGGTGGTTTGATGGGCGGTGGTATCGCCAACGTGACTGCCACTAAAGCTGGTGTGCCGGTTCGGATCAAAGACATCAACCAGCAGGGTATTTCCAATGCAATGAAATACAGCTACAGCCTGCTGGAGAAAAAACTGCGTAAACGTTTTGTCAGCAAAACCGAAGTGCAAAAACAAATGTCCTTGCTGACAGGTACGACTGACTACAGCGGTTTCCACGATGTGGATTTAGTGGTTGAAGCTGTATTTGAAGATTTAAACTTAAAACAGCAGATGGTGGCTGATATCGAAGCTCATTGCTCCGAACATACTATCTTTGCCAGCAATACCAGTTCATTGCCTATAGGGCAAATTGCCGCCAAAGCAGCGCGCCCGGAAAATGTCATTGGCCTGCATTACTTCTCACCTGTGGACAAAATGCCACTGGTGGAGGTGATAGCTCATGAAAAAACCTCGGCTGAAACTATTGCTACTACTGTGGCTTTTGCCCGCAAGCAAGGCAAAACCCCTATAGTGGTGAAAGATGGCGCAGGTTTTTACGTCAACCGTATTCTGGCGCTTTATATGAATGAAGCCGCCAATATTTTGCTCGAAGGTGAACCTGTCGAAGCGCTGGATAAAGCTCTGGTGAAGTTTGGTTTCCCTGTAGGTCCTATCACTTTACTGGATGAAGTGGGTATAGATGTAGGCGCTAAAATATCGCCCATACTGCTCAATGAATTGGGTGAGCGTTTT
>CAMLSF010000222.1 GCA_946482615.1 uncultured Chromatiaceae bacterium
CCTCTGTTGTCACCATTGACACAGAGGTAACGATTCAGCTGATGAATTTATTCCATTACTGAGCAAAAATATGTTGTCTATTCAGACTGCACCTCAGATCTTTACAGGCAAGCGTCGCAGCCAGCCTGTAAAAACTTCATCTGTGCATAAGTCAAATGTCAGTGATCGTCATGCGTTGCTGCTATCCCGACCCACACCAGTTTATGTGGGGTAAACCCCAGTTCCTGTTTCTCAGTGACTTCAGCTTCAGCCAAATCTACAGTGCTGACTGTTTTACTCAATGGATCAGCGACATAAACTTTGTCGTCTGCTGCCGAGATAGCCAGTTGCAATTGGCTGCCGGTGGGCATAGCTGTTAAATCTGCGCTGGTGATCTGCACTTTGCCGGCAAGCTCAAAAGCAGCACCAGTAGCAGCTGCGCCCTGGTACTTGAGGATAGTCAGAGCGCCGGTCGAATCCAGCAGCACAAACTTTTCGCCATGATCAGCAAAACCATAACCTATAATGCTGGCACCTGTTGCTGCCTGCCATTCGACTTTACTCAGGCTGCCAGCAACAGGATTGACTGAAAACACAGTGGCACCGGCAAAACCAATAAAGTGTGCAGCGTCTTCAGCTCCTTCCAAAGTACCAATCCGCATGGTACCAGTGAAATCAGCCGTATTGGCCACTTTGCTGGCGGTAAAAGTTTCACCATTTTGCTTTAACAGCATCACACCGTCGGTACAGCCAAAGCTAACGTACTCTTTATTTTGTGCGCTGCCATGTAAGCCGGGGCAACGTGTTTCAAATTCCTGCTCCAGATGAAAATGGTCGCCATGCACATGATAAATACCCACCTGATCCGGCAAAGTGCTGGCTGTCGCGGCATCACGGATAGTGGAGACCAGTAAGTCACCCCGCGCCTGTGCTGCACCATGCATATGAGTGCTGTAGGTTAAAACCGGATAATCATTGCTGCCTGCGTTGATTTGATCATCATTCAGCACCGCTACTTTAGCCACAGTGGAGGTGGCGGCATTACCGTCAAAAAAGATGGCAATTTGCTCGTCTGTAGTGGTGACATGAGTAGGACGGCTGTCAGCCAACTGCAGGCTCATCAGGCGAGGCTCTTCTTCGTATGGGTGCAGGTGATCACCATGATCTTCCTGATATAAACCACCATCGATAAACTCTACTTTATCGCTTTCACGTTGCACTACCATAGCAAAACGCTGGCTGGCAGAAGCGTACAAAGCTGAGGCATTACTTAGTGAACTGAACTGGCCCAGTAAGTCACCGTCTTCCAGGTTATAGACTCTGAGCATAGTGCTGTCTTTATCGGAAATAACTAAACGACCAGCACCTGCCTGGTGGTCATGATCATGATCGTCTTCCACTGGAATAGGATCTTTTTCGACTATGTTGGTGGTGCTGTCACCACAAGCGGCCAGTAAAGAGGCACTAACCAGTAAGGCCAGTAGATTCAGTTTTGATGTCAACATACAAACTCCATAAAAATAAAAAGGTCGCGACTTACCAGGATTTGAACAGCCGCGACAACACTTAAAATTGGCCACGAATACCTAAACCGAAAGAACGGCCAGGCAAGGGGGTTTTGTCTTTCAAAAAAGAGGTGTGAACACGGGCTTCTTCGTCCGTCAGGTTTTCACCTTTCAGATAAAGCACCATGTCCTGCAAGGAACCACTCAAGTGATAACTGACCGAAGCATCCAACAGGCTGTAACCTGAGGTTGCACTCTCCAGCTCTGACACTTTGTCTTGTTTGGAGTAGCGGGTCAGGCGCAGATCAGCCGAGATTTGATCGCCTTCATAAGTCAGTTCACCGGATAAACGCAGCGGTGGTGTGCGGGGTAAATCACCGCCTCTGTCCAGACGGGCCCGGATATAATCCGCCTGTATTGTGAAGCGATAAGGCTGGGCTATTTGCCAGGCTAACTGGGATTCAAAGCCATGCAAAATCACATCTTCAGCGACAAAAAGGTACACCGGCAGCTCGCCGCTGTGATCATGACCTGCTTCATCAGCATGGTCATGGCTGTGGCCACTTTCAGCAAATAAGCCGGTGTTTTGCTGGTAGTAGTAGTTATCTACTTTGTTGTAGAAGGCATTTAACACCAGGCCAATATCACCGCTGATTTTGCGTAACGTCAGGTCCAGGTTATTGGCCACTTCCATTTCAATCGGCTGGCGATTCAGCACTATGGCTTGTTCTGCTTCCGGATCAGTGTTCAGGCTAAACAAGGCGCCCACTTCATAAGAGCCAGTGCCAATATGAGGACCAAAGGACAATAACTCAGAGGCCGAAGGCGCGCGCTCAGAGCGGGACACAGACACACCTAAGTTGTAGCCTTCAGTAAAATCCCAGACCGCACCAGCCGACAAGCTGTAGGGTTTAAACTTATGCTCTACATCAAAAACCCGGATAAGTTCTGCGCCATGACCATGATCGTGGCCCTGGTCATTTTCGTCGTGCGAATGGGCTGAGAGCTGAGGTAACAGCACGTCATTGGCATCAATAGTCACCTGCTCAGTACGGGCACCTAATTGCAGCAACACAGAACCAAAGTGCCGTTCTTCCATCAGTGCAATAGCCAGCATTTCACTGCCTGAAGGTGGAGTAAAAGCTTCAGCTCCTACCGCCTCAAAATCACTGTGTTTGTAGTGCAGACTGACACCACCACGCCAATCAGAAATCACCGGATGCAGCAATTCAAAACGGGCTTCTTCGCTTTGATTTTTGAAAGTAGTGCCGACCACACCCTGTTCAATTTCCATATGCTGATAGTCGGTATAGGCAATGCGGCTATTCAGTTTTTGCAACCAGGGCACATCCAGATCCAGTTCACTTAAAAACTGTACTCTGTCTTGCTTCAGATCAGCATAAACAGACTCTTCTGTGTGCTCTTCACCTTCGTGTTCATGACCACCATGGCTATGACCCGGAATACCGTATTCACGTTTTAACTGGCCAAAAGAGATACCAACAAAACCATTCTGCAGCAGATAACTGCTGCCTAAGCTAAAGCCTTTGGCTGTTGCCGCTGTGTTGGCCACTTTGCCTGAAGCGCTTCTTTCGTGATCTTCATCCTGATGCACTTCGGCTTCACCCGGAATGCTGTAATCATCGTTATCACGCCAAAATACGTCGGCGTATAAACCGGTTTGGCCGATAAAAGTCTGAGCTGAGCCTGAAGCCAGTTTTTCGTTATTCACCGACTCGCGCTGCAGCATCCATTCGCCTTGAGTGACCTGCTCAGTCGGAATTCTGTTGTCGACCAGGTTCACCACACCACCAATGGCGCCACTGCCGTAGAACAAAGTGGCGGGGCCACGCAGTACCTCAATCTGACTGGCCGTGCTGGCTTCAGCAGACACGCTGTGATCCGGGCCAACACGGGAGGCATCACCAGCATCCAGACCATTTTGCGTGATCAAAACCCGCGGGCCATCTAAACCCCGAATAATCGGACTACTGGCGACAGAGCCATAAAAATTACTATGCACCCCGACTTCATTTTTTAACGTATCGCCCAAAGTCGACTGCTGATTCATTTTCAGACGTTCACCAGCCAAGACACTGACAGGTAAAGCGGACTCAGTCGCAGAGGCATGAAATGGACTGGCTTTGACATCAATCACTTCCAGCGCTGTAGGACTCAGTGCGAACTGAATCCCCTGCAAACCTTGCTCAGGTAACTCCAGATGGAAATTACGATGAGCAAAACTGCTGGCTTCAATATGTAGTTCGGCTTGTTTATTCTGCAGATCAGTGAATTCGAAATGACCCGAGGCATCGGTTTTTATCTTTTTGTTTAGTCCCACCACTGTCACCCAGGCATCAGCCACAGGCTGGCCTTGCTCATCGACCACAGTGCCTTGCACAGACCCAGCCCAAAGCTGACCACTCAGACTCGCCGCAATCAAACTGGCCAATAAAGTTTTTCTACTCATGCACTTCCCCAAAAAACAAATTCAGTTTCGGTTGCTTTCACATTTTGTGATAATATAACATATCACGAAAACAAGGCGTGTTAGCAAGCCCCCCGGTATCGAAGAAGGCAAAAGTTATGAAAGATCTGTTAGGAGTGTGTTTATCAGGGCTTTGCATCCTGCATTGCCTGTTTACCCCTGTGCTGCTGGCATTAGGTGGGGTAGGTCTGATTGGAAGCTGGCTGGGGTCTGAGTGGGTGCACTATTTATTGCTGGCGCCTATCAGCCTGATGCTGGTTTGGAGCCTGCCTTTGTCTTGGGTAAAACATCGTAATACCAAGCCATTACTGATTGGTGGCCTGGGTTTTAGCTTGTTGCTCACGTCGCTTTTTGTGCCTGAATCAGCTGAGCCTGTCATGGCAGTGCTGGCTGGTTTTATTCTGATTGCAGCGCATCTTCTGAACAGACGTCTGCTGAACACTCCTGTTATTCACTCATTGGCGAACTAACTTATGATTGGCTTAGAAGATAAAAGATTACCCGTCACTGTACTCTCAGGTTTTTTAGGTGCAGGCAAAACCACCTTACTGAATCAAATCCTCAATAACAGAGCAGGCCGCAAAGTCGCGGTGATCGTCAATGATATGAGCGAGCTGAACATTGACGCCGCTATAGTCAAAAACGAAATCAGCCTGAACCGCGCTGAAGAAAAGCTGGTGGAAATGAGCAATGGCTGCATCTGCTGCACCTTACGCGAAGATTTATTACAGGAAGTAGGCCGTTTAGCCCGTGAAGGCCGTTTCGATTATTTAGTCATTGAATCTACAGGCATTTCAGAACCTCTGCCCATAGCAGAAACTTTTACTTTCGAACATGAAGATGGCCAGAGTTTATCCGACATAGCCAGGCTTGATACCATGGTGACTGTAGTAGATGCAGTGAACTTTTTAAAAGACTATCGCGAAGCCAGTTCATTGCAGGACAAAGGCGAAAGCTTAGGTGAAGAGGATGAGCGTAGTGTGGCGGATCTGCTGATTGAACAAGTGGAATTCTGCGATGTACTGGTGATTAGCAAAGCAGATTTAGTCAGTCAGCAGGATTTGCAGGAGCTGAACGCCATACTGCGCAAACTCAATAGCACAGCACTCATCCATCAGGCCAGTCAGGGAAAAATTGATATAGACAAAGTGCTGGGGACAGGCTTATTTGATTTTGAAAAAGCGCAGCAAGCGCCC
>CAMLSF010000223.1 GCA_946482615.1 uncultured Chromatiaceae bacterium
GTAGGAGGCGACGGCAATATGCTCGGCGCCGCGCGGGTGCTGGCACGTTTTGGTGTGGCAGTGTTAGGAGTGAACCGAGGCAACTTAGGTTTTTTAACCGATTTATCCCCTGAAGATTTTGAAATTCCTTTAGCCGCTGTGTTAGCGGGTAATTTTGTTACTGAAAAGCGCAACTTGCTGGAAGTGGAAGTCTACCGCAATGACTGCGTCAAAAGCAGTAACAGCGCCGTCAACGAAGCCGTGCTGCACGCCGACAAAGTGGCGCATATGATTGAGTTTGAGGCTCATATCAATGGCGAATTTGTCTTTAGTCAGCGCTCTGATGGTTTAATTGTCAGCACCCCCACAGGCTCAACCGCTTATTCCTTATCCGGTGGCGGCCCTATTTTAACGCCTGAGCTGGATGCGATGAGTTTAGTGCCTATGTTCCCTCATACTTTAAGCAGCCGCCCTTTGGTGGTATCAGGCACCAGTGAAATAGTACTGAAAGTATCACCAAGTAACGACGCACATTTACAGGTCAGTTGCGACAGCCATGTGATTCTGGCCGTGATGCCTGGCGATGAGATCCGCATTCGTAAACATCCTAAACCACTGAAACTGGTGCACCCACCTGGTTACAGCTACTTTAACGTGCTGCGCAACAAACTTGGCTGGGGCAGTAAACTCTACTAAAAAATCTCTGCACTACTCCCTTGCTAAAGGCTGAATTACTGTATAAATTAACAGTTATTCAGTAGAAGGGAGTTGGACCATGCTCAATCATCTGCATATCAGCAACTTTGCCATAGTACGTGCGCTGGAACTCGACTGGCGCAGCGGCATGACCACCATCACAGGCGAAACAGGCGCAGGTAAGTCTATAGCTTTAGATGCGTTGTCTTTATGTTTAGGCGACCGTGCCGATGGTTTAGTAGTACGCCCGGGTTGTGATAAAGCCGACATAGTCGCTACTTTTGATATCAGTCAGTTGGATGCTGCTCAGCACTGGCTGGCTGAACAAGATCTCGCCATGGGCAATGAATGTATAGTGCGCCGTGTGGTGGGTAGCGAAGGCCGCTCCCGTGGTTATATCAATGGCGTGCAAGTGCCGGCTCAACAATTAAAAGCTTTGGGCCATCATCTGCTGAGTATTCATGGCCAGCATGCCCATCAACTGTTATTAAAATCCGAGCACCAGCGTCAGTTACTGGACGCTTATGCCGATACCCGCTCTGCTTTAGCGGATTGCCGTCAGTACTTCAAAGCCTGGCAGCAACTGAAGCAGGAATATGCCGAACTGCAAAGTAGTCAGCAGCAACGGGAAGCACAACGTCAGTTGCTGGAATATCAGGTGGCTGAACTGGACCAGTTTGCACCAGGTGCAGATGAGTTTGCCGAACTGGAAACTGAACATCAGCGTTTAAGCAACAGCCACAGCCTGATCCAGGCCAGTCAACAGGCTTTACAACTGGCGTATGACGATGAAGAGGCCAACAGCTATCGTTTATTAAGCCATGCCTGCCAGCAACTGGACGACTTTATCGACGTAGACCCAACTTTAGCCCCCATTCACCAGATGCTGAGCGAAGCTTTAGTACAAATTGAAGAAGCGGGCCGTGAATTACGCCGTTACAGTGAAAAAGTAGATATAGATCCGGAACGTTTAGCCGACATTGATCAGCGTTTAAGCCAGTGGCTCAGTTTAAGCCGTAAACATCAAATCCCCAACGATCAGCTGGCTTTATTCCATCAGCAATTATCCCGGCAGTTATCAGAGCTGGCTGGCGATGATGATCGCATAGTTGAACTTCAGCTTGAAATTCAGCAGGCGCAGCAACTCTATTGTCAGGCCGCTGAAATAGTCTCTGATTTGCGTAAATCTGCTGCTTTGGAGTTATCCGATAAAATTGCCCGCAGCATGGCTGAACTCAGTATGGCTAACGGTAAATTTTATATAGCAGTGGAAAGTGCTGGCATAGATAAAGCCAATGCCTCTGGCTGGGATCAGGTCGATTTTCTGGTCAGCACCAACCCGGGCCAACCTTTGCAAGCCTTACACAAAGTAGCCTCAGGCGGTGAGTTATCCCGTATCAGCCTGGCTATTCAGGTTATTTTGGCTGGTAAGGTCACCACTCCTACACTGATTTTTGATGAAGTGGACGTTGGCATCAGTGGCCCTGTAGCCGCTGGTGTCGGTCGATTATTGCGTCAATTGGGCGAATCGACTCAGGTGATTTGTGTCACTCACTTACCTCAAGTCGCCAGTCAGGGCCACCATCAGTTATTTGTCGAAAAATACACTGACGGTATAGCGACAGAAACCCGTATTCGTGAACTTGCCGATGAAGAGCGGGTGCAGGAAATAGCCCGTTTACTGGCAGGTGAAAACGTCAGCGCGAATGCGATTGCCAATGCCCGGGAATTATTATGCGCACCTTAAAACAGAGCTTGTGCAATTATTTCTGACTGACAAGAACTTAGCGAAAACACTTAGGTCTGATTAAGGCTTTAATTTCAGCCCAAGCTTGCGGTATGATGCCGTCAGACTTATTCAGATGAAGAGACAGATGAAAGCAGTAGTGAAAACGGCCCTTGTGTTGGCCACAGCATTGACTCTGGGTGCTTGCAGCAGTTGGATTTACCGGATTGATATACCACAAGGTAACTTTCTGGAACAAAAAGACATCGACAAACTGCGTGTTCAAATGACAAAAGAACAGGTACGTTTTGTGTTAGGTAACCCTGTTGCTGAAAACGCTTTTGACGACGACATCTGGCATTATTTTTATGCGTTAAAAGGTGGTCGTGGTGAAAACTTTGAAAAACAAATGGTCGCTCAGTTCAAAGACGACAAGTTAGTCGATATTACCGGTGATTTCAAAAAGCCAGAAAACTTCAATACCCCGCTGGATAAGTAATGTTGTGCGGGGTCAAAGTTCAGACTCTGACCCCGAAGCAACCACAACCTGACGCTATTTTACTGCAGTTATTTACTCCTGGTGATGGGAGTCGGAATCAGCGCCCTGTCCCTGCTGCGGTCTGCCCCCTGTGGTTTTATTCGCTCTGCCCTCGTCCTTGGCTTTTTCAGCACGGCGACGACGCATATCTTTTGGATCGGCAATTAAAGGCCGGTAAATTTCAATACGATCACCGGCTTTAGGCACTTCGTTCAGTTTGCAGGTCCGGCTCCAGATCCCGACTTTATTCTGACTTAAATCAATTTCCGGAAAAGCTGACAGCATGCCGGACTGCTGAATGATCTGCTCTACTGTTGCAGCGGCGTCCACAGTTAAACTCAGTAAACTTTGTTTGGCAGCAGTAGCATAAGCCAGTTCTACCGCTTTAGTTTCAGCCATGTTGCTCTCCGTACACTTGTTTAGCTCTTTGGGTAAAAGCACCCACCATAGCCGCGGTTAACTCGTTGAAAATTTTACCAAAAGCAAATTCGACCAGTTTATTGGAAAACTCAAAATCCAAAGCCAGCACCACTTTACAGGCGTCGTCACTTAAGGGCACAAAGGTCCAGCCACCGGACAAAGATTTAAAAGGACCGGATTCCAGCTGCATCTGAATTTGCGAGTCTGTGACCAAAGTATTTCGGGTGGTAAATTCCTGACTGATGCCCGCCTTTTTTACCTCTAACTTAGCCAGCATCTGCTCTGCAGATTGCTGCAAAATTTGTGCTTTAGCGCATCCGGGTAAAAATTCCGGATAACGTGGTACATCGTTCACCAGCTCAAACATCTGGCGCGCGCTGTAAAAAACCAGTGCGCTGCGCTCAATTTGTGGCATACTCTCTCCCCTTAATGCAGGCGGCGATTGTAACAGAATTAGCCGCAGCCTCAATGTCCCAGGCGCAAGCCTTTTGCCATAAAATTTCTTGGCTTTTAAGAGTTAATTCGTTCAGCAAAGATGAGCAAAAAACAAAGCAACAAAAATCAGGGCGGCACCATAGCCCAGAACAGAAAAGCACGGCACGACTATTTCCTCGAAGAGCGTTTCGAAGCGGGCATGTGCCTGCAAGGCTGGGAAATTAAAAGTATCCGTGAAGGCAAAGCCAATTTGTCCGACTCCTACGTCATTTTAAAAGATGGCGAAGCTTTTTTAATTGGTGCACAAATTCAGGCGCTGCACAGCGCATCCTCTCATGTGGTCTGCGATCCGGAGCGTTCACGCAAATTGTTATTAAACAAGCGTGAACTGAACAAACTGGTCGGCAAAAAAGAGCAGGACGGTTACACCTTAATAGCTACCTCCATGTACTGGAAAGCCTGCTGGGTGAAACTGGAGTTCTACCTGGCCAAAGGTAAAAAGCACTTCGACAAGCGTGACGACATCAAAGACAGAGACTGGTCGCGCGAAAAAGAACGGATGATGAAACACAGCAAAAGATAATTGTTGTGGGCATCTTCCCCACTGCAGCTTGAGATTGTTCAATTCATCACCATATAGAGTAATAACAGCCAGAAGCAGCAAGAAAACACCAGTTCTCAGCTTGCTGCCTTGAACTGCAGAGCGTAGAATGCGCTCAACACAGAAGTGTTCAGAAGACAAAAGAATTCGGGGCCGATACTGGATTCGACGGGATTCACGAACTCTTAGGTGCATGCCGAGGTGCGGTAGGCCTCGTAAAAAAGCCGCAAACTAGTAGTCGCAAACGACGAAACTTACGCAATCGCTGCCTAATAAGCAGTAGATGCTCTCCCCCCCGCGCATGCCTGTAAGCCGGGATTTTGGGAGATCACCCCTAACAGGATCGCATGGCGGCTTTGTCCGGAGCCAAGATGCTAAAACCAATCGGACTCGCCCGACGATAGCCTGCCAGTTGGCGCTCATAGGGTTAACTAAATAACTGGATAAGCATGTAGTACCGACGAACTAGGTTTTTCGGACGGGGGTTCAAATCCCCCCGGCTCCACCAATAAAGCAAAAGGCCACCTAACGGTGGCCTTTTGCTTTATTGTGGTTTCGCGGTGGACGCGAAGCGCCGTTCGGGGTTCAGCCGGAGCTTGCGCAGCAAGCGGAGACAACGCCCAAAGGGCGGCCTCTCGTTGAAAACGAGAGGTGAGCGGCAAAGCCGCGAATAAATCCCCCCCACTAACCAGCCACCTAACGGTGGCCTTTTGCTTTATTGTGGTTTCGCGGCGGA
>CAMLSF010000224.1 GCA_946482615.1 uncultured Chromatiaceae bacterium
TATTGCCAAGAGCTGAAAGAGCAGGGCCATGAAGCCATGGTGCAGCAAAAAACCGGTTTGCTGCTCGACCCTTATTTTTCCGCCAGCAAAATTCAATGGTTACTTACTCACAACACAGATGTACAGCAGGCGTTGGCCGACAATGAACTGGCCTTTGGCACCATAGATAGTTTTTTGCTCTGGCGTTTAACATCGGGGCAAGTGCATGCCACAGACACCACCAATGCCAGCCGTACTTTATTGCTGAATATTCAAAGCCTGAATTGGGACCAGGAACTGCTGCAGTTGTTTGGTGTACCGGAGCAGATCCTGCCGCAGGTAAAACAAAGTGCTGATAGCTATGGCTTGTGTGATACCCGCTTATTTGGTTTGGCCTTGCCTGTGCTGGCGCTGGTGGGCGATCAGCAAGCTGCGGCTTTAGGTCAGGGCTGTATCAGGGCCGGGTCGTTAAAAAGTACTTATGGCACAGGCTGTTTTGCCTTATTAAATACCGGTTGCAGCCCGTTATTTTCCAAACACAGATTACTCACTACTGTAGCTTTTACTGTGCAGGGCCAAACTTTTTATGCGCTGGAAGGCGCCATTTTTGTTGCTGGTGCTGCGGTGAAATGGCTGCGGGATCAGCTGGGTGTTATTCGTGAAGCCAGTGAAACCGAAGCTTTGGCGCACAGTTTGCCGGACAACGGCGGTGTCTATTTAGTACCGGCTTTTACCGGATTAGGCGCTCCTCACTGGCAACCTGAAGCCCGTGCAGCTTTGGTCGGCATGACACTGGGCACAGGCAAAGCACATTTAGCCCGTGCTGCTTTGGAAGCTGTGGTGTATCAGACTGCTGATTTACTCTCCGCTATGTTGGCTGATGGGGCAAAAGCAGAGCAACTGCAAATAGATGGTGGCATGGTGGCGAACAACTGGCTCTGCCAGCATCTGGCCGATGTGCTGAATGTGCCTGTGCTTAAACCCAGTCAAAACGAAGCCTCTGCTTATGGCGCTTCGGTACTGGCCGGAGTAGCACTGGGCTGGTTTGAAAGTCTGGCGGATGTGCAATTCAGTTCTGATGCGCAACAGTTTTTACCGCAGATGTCAGCCGATAAACGCCAGCAGTTGCTAAGTGGCTGGCAGAAAGCTTTGGCTTCTGTGCTGCAGTAGGGGCGACCTTTATGGTCGCCCGTTTTTCATCTGCGCCTATTCTAAACAAGGCTGCTTTGAAGTTTATTTTTGCGTAACACCCATACTGTAAACACACTAGCCGTCATAAACATCAACAAGCTATAAACGCTGGGGGCTATCGACATGGCGCTGTTTTGTAAAATGCCTGTGGTGATCATCAAGGCTAAGGTGCCATTTTGCAGCCCTACTTCAAGGCAAATGGTTCTGGCTTGTTTTTCCTGCTGCAGTAACAACCGGCCAGCCCAATAACCTGCAACCATGGTCAGCACATTTAAAGCCAAAGCTGCAGGTCCGGTTTTCTGTAAAAACAGCCACAGATCCGCACCCAGATCAGTGGCTATGCTGATGATCAACAACACCAGAACTATCACTGAAAAGCGGCTGATCAGGGGTTGAAGACGGGCTGAAGCTTCAGGCCATTTAAAGTTAAACCACATGCCAAGCAACACAGGCAGTACACCCACCAGCATTAAGGTCAGCCAGGTTTTTAACAATGGCAGCTGGAACGAAGTGTTTTCCCCAAGGAAGAGTTCTATGGCCCATGCCGCCAGCAGTGGCAAGGAAAAAGGCGTAACAAAACCAACCAGTGCTGTTAATGCAACGGACAAACCCACATCAGCTTTGGCTAAGTAACTGTACAGATTGGACGTGGTGCCACCCGGGCACAACGCCAGAATAAACAAACCCACAGCCAGTTCAGCTTGCAGATCAAACAGATAAATCACCAACAAAGCAGTGGCAGGCAGCAGGAATAACTGCGCCAAAGCGCCAACAAAAAATGCTTTGGGCTGACGGGCCACTTCAGTGAAGTTGGCAGGCCGCAACGTCATCCCCACGCCTGTCATAATCAGTATTAGGGCTATGGGTAAACCAATCTGGGTTAGCGCTTCAAACATTTTTAATTATTCTTCAAAGAGATAGTGAGATTACCCTAACTTGAATTTCCTGACTGAGCAAGAGTTGCACAACGCTCAAGTCTGTAACACGGCGATTTCACCGCGACTTCTTAGATAAATAACTAAATATTATTATTTTTCATGCATTTAAGTTTTGTTTAAAAAATAAGCTTGCGCTCTTACTGTGTCGTGCCTAGTATTTGCTGTGTGGCGCACAGTGTGTGTGGCACAGTATCAGTGATTGAACAGGATTTTTTATGACCTCATCACAGCTGGACAAAATGCGACTGGAACTGCGCCGCGGTGTGCTGGTGCTGGCCGTTCTGGCCTCGTTGAAGCAACCACATTATGGCTATTCGCTTAGAAAGCAACTGCAGGACAGAGGCATCGATATAGACGAAGGCACTTTGTATCCGCTGGTGCGGCGTTTAGCTGAACAAGGTTTGCTGGATAGCGAATGGCAACAGGCCGAAGGCCGTGAGCGGCGTTATTACCTGTTGTCAGAACAAGGCAAAGAGCTGCTGGCACAACTGACCGACGAATGGCTGCAACTGAATTCAGCTTTGGCTCCTTTGCTCACTGAAAGTAAAGAGCTAAGCCAAAGCCCGGAGCACAATCAAAGCGGGGAGACAGAATAATGGAATTGGTAGAACGTTATGTGGCTGCGGTGCAGCGCGAGTTACCTGAATCGAAAAGACAGGAAATAGGCCGAGAACTCAATGCCAATATTATGGATCAGCTCGATGCGCTGAAAGAGCAGCAGGGCCGGTTGTCGGAGGATGATGTGGCTGCAGCTTTAAAGCAGATGGGACGCCCCAGAACTGTGGCTTACCAGTTTGTTCCGCCTAAAGCTTTAGTGGCGGCCGAAGACATGCCTTTGCTAAAGCACACTTTGTATATGGTGTTAGGAGTGCTTTTTGTATTGCAGGTGATAGGGGCTACAACTCATTGGCTGGGCAGTAGTGACGGCAATTTAATCCGCTTTATGTTGCAGCTGACTGCTGGTTTTATGGCTGATGCCTGTTTTGCTTTTACTGCCATAGTGCTGAGTTTTGCTGCAATCAATGGCAGTGGACATAAGCTGGGCAATTGCCCGGGCAAAGACTGGTCGCCTAAAGAGTTGCCTAAAGCAGATTTGGGCTGGCAGCATATCAGCCTGAGCGACATCTTTAGCGATCTGGCGACCTGTATCTTTTTATTAGTGGTGATTTGGTATCCGCTCTGGATGAACCCGGCAGAATTTGCTGCCCGTAGTGTGACTTTTAGCGATACGGCGTTATTGATGCTGCAATGGTTTAGCCCTGTGATAGTTTTGTCTGTGTTGCTGAGTTTATGGCAGCTACAGCAACGCATCTGGAACCGCAGCCTGCTGCTTGGCAACATTGCAGTCAATGCCGCTTTTACTGTGTTTTTAGTGGTGTTTGCTTGTAGTGGTCCATTGTTACAGCCTGGCCCCGCTGAGCTAAATAGCTTGTTTACCGTGCTGCAGCTGGAGAAAGGCTTCAGTTATGGCTTGTTGATCACGGCCTGCTTTCCAGGGTATGAAGTGGTCAGGGATCTGCTGAGGTTAAAGCGTCTGAACTCAGTTTGATTGGGGGGCTGATTAGGGGGCGGGTTTGGGGCTGTTGATTTCACCACACAACATCCCCATAACCTTCAAAGGCAATCCGCCTTCCCTTACTGAAGGTTTATTATGGCTTTACATCTTCCTGCTGTTGTTACCTTGTTGGCACTTTTATTATTTATCTACAGCTTTCTGGCCGTTGGTGTAGCGCGGAAGAAATATGGGGTGGCAGCGCCGGCTACTACAGGTCCGGCACAATTTGAGCTGGTGTACAGAGTGCAGATGAATACGCTGGAGCAACTGGTGGTGTTTTTACCTGCGCTGTGGTTATTCAGTGACTATGTCAGCCCACTCTGGGCCGGGATTTTGGGCTTCGTCTGGTTGGCGGGCCGGGTGTTGTATTCTGTCAGTTATATCAAGGATCCAAAAAGCCGGGGACCAGGTTTTGTCATTAGTTTTCTTGCCTCGCTGATGCTGATCCTTGGTACTGCTGTGGCTATAGTGATGCGCATAGCGGCAGGATTATAAATAATGAGCAGCACCACTGTGACCACAGAAGCACAACCTCCAGTTCAGGCCCCAGCCAAAAAAATTGGTCCGCTTTTTAGCTTACTGCCTTTTTTAACTCCTTATGCCAGCCGTTGGTTGCTGACTTTTATTGCTTTAACAGTGGCTGCTGTCGCCACTCTGACTTTGCCTGTAGCTTTTCGTTATCTGATTGATGCCGGGTTTTCCAGCGATCAGGCTGGCCATATCGACAAATACTTTTTAGCTTTGTTTGGTCTTTCTGTGGTGCTGGCTGTGGCCACAGCGCTGCGGTTTTATTATGTGTCCTGGCTGGGTGAGCGGGTCACGGCGGATTTACGCAGCGCTGTCTATGCTCATGTGGTGAAAATGAGCCCGCAGTTTTTTGAACTGACCAAAACCGGCGAAGTCTTGTCGCGTTTAACCACAGACACCACCTTAATTCAGGCTGTGGTCGGCACCAGTTTGTCGATGGGCTTACGTAATAGCTTTTTGTTACTCGGCGGTTTGGTGATGCTTTTTGTCACCAGTGCCAAATTAGCCGCTTACATTTTGTTGACCTTAGTGTTGGTGATTTTGCCGATTTTTTTATTTGGTCGCAAAGTGCGTAAGTTATCGCGTGACAGTCAGGATCGTATTGCCGATGCCAGTGCTGTGGCTGGGGAAGTGTTAAACGCTATTCCCACAGTGCAGTCGTACCGGCAGGAACAGCGCGAAACGCTGCGTTTTACTGAATCTGTTGAAACTGCCTTTACCACAGCCTTATCCCGCATTCGCGCCCGCTCTATGCTGACCTTAGTGGCCATAGTATTGGTGTTTGGCGCTATCTCTTTTGTGCTTTGGTTAGGTGCTCAGGCGGTGCTGGCCAATGAAATGACTGGCGGCGAGTTGTCGCAGTTTATTTTGTATGCGGTATTAACAGCTGGTGCTATTG
>CAMLSF010000225.1 GCA_946482615.1 uncultured Chromatiaceae bacterium
CAGTTCCTCAGTAGCTCAGCCGGTTAGAGCGGCGGACTGTTAATCCGTAGGTCGTTGGTTCGAGTCCAACCTGGGGAGCCACCTTAAGTACATCTTGTATCTCCTCTTAATTATCTCTTTTTCTTAGTGTTTTTTTCTGAAATAACTTAAGCTTATTTTCTGATGTTCAAGCCTGGACAAAAAATTCAGTATGGGTTGCCTGCTATGAAGTCTCCATCCTTTATTGCCTTAAGTCACTGGACTGCTGCTTTGGTGTCGGCATTGCTGGCGCTTTGGCTGTTTTGGTTTGCCGCAGCTCAGCAAATTCAAAGCTTGTATCAGCTGCACTACAGCGCTATCCAGCAGATGCTAGCCAGTGATTTAACAGGCGATACCAAAATTCTGACCCGGCAACTGAGCAGCAGTTTTGATTTACCTTATTTAAAAGTCAGTCAACTCGATGGAGTGGTATTGCATGAACAAAGCAATACTATGCCTGATTATGCCCTATCTTCCTGGATACTAACTCAGTTTGATCGACCTTTAACTCCGGCTTCAGTTAAAGATCAGGCGCATAATTTACAGGTCGAGTTTTTACCCCAGTTGTCAGAACAATTAAGTACCCTTGAGCTTTTTAGTTTATTTTTGTTTTTTGGTCCTTTGGTTCTGGGACTGTTGCCCTATTACCTGCAACCGGGTCGTCCCAAAAAGCCCAAAGTTTTGCCCCCTCACCCTATAGAAGCTGCAGTGCAACAGGCACCTGCAGTAGTGCAACAATTACCGCCCCAAACTTCGACCTCAGGCACTGACTATTTGCTGGAACTGGCACTTTATGATCAGCTCACCTCCTTACCGAACCGTCAGCAGTTTGTCCGTTATTACGAACAGCAACTCAAAGCCGCCAATGCAGTGCATCAGTCGGTATTTTTGCTGGTCCGTTGCCACAGTCTGGCCCAGATCAACCATAAACAAGGTTACCTGGCCGGAGATTTGTATATCAAAGAGATGGCGGACTTATTAAAACAACTGCCACAGCTGTCCGATGAAAGCCCGTTATTCCGTTTAAACAACACAGATTTTTGTGTGCTGTTCCCGCAAATGACCACAGAACAAACCGAAGAACTGGTATTGCTGCTACAGCAGAAATTCGACACTTATCAGCAGCAAAAGCAGCTGGACTCAGTAGCTTTAACAGGTTTAGTACAGGTGGCTCAGGGCAAACCTCTGGGTGAACTACTGGCCATGGCGGATACAGCTTTAGGTCTGGCAAAAACCAAACAAAGCAAGGCCAATAAACAAACTAACTTATGGTATTTGTTTACCGACAGTCAGGAGCAAACGGCGGAGTCATCGTTCAGTACTAAAAACTGGCGTAACTTAATTGATGATGTGCTGCAGGGCCAGCGTTTAAGTCTGTTAGCTCAACCTATTCAGCCGCTGAATAAAACCAGCAAAACCTACTCCGAATTGTTAGTGCGTTTTCGCAGCAACGAAGATCAGTTGCTGCCGACAGCCTTGTTTTTAGACATGGCGCAAAAGCTCGACAAGCTGATCGAGATAGAACAGCTGATCGTAGAACAAGCCCTGATTCTGGTTGCCAATACGCCGGGCCAGACTTTTGGTCTGAATCTGTCCGCCCATGCGGTGCAAGACGAGGGTTTTATCAGTTATCTGGAACGTCGTTTATTAAAAGAAAGCGAATTAACACCACGGCTGGTATTTGAAATCAGTGAATGGGGCTTGCAGCAAAACCTGAAATTAAGCAAACGTCTGATCGATATGCTGCATCAGTGTGGCTCCCGGGTCACAGTGGAAAAATTTGGTGCTGGTATTACATCCTTCAAATTTTTCCGCGACTTAAAACCTGACTTTGTCAAAATGGATGGCAGCTACACCAGACAAATAGAAGAAGATAAAAATAACCAGTATTTTGTCCGGCTGATGGTCGATTTGGCACACCGTATTGGTGTGGCAGTCTTTGCTGAAAATGTCGAAACCGCAGCAGAAAAACAAATGCTGGAGTCATTATTAATAGACGGTATACAAGGTTATTACCTGAGTAAGCCTGCGCCACTGGAATAAAGCTTCGTACCTGAGGCTGCAACCTCTATTACTTTGATTTCACATTCAACCCGGGCGCTGTTTTTTCAAAAGACGTGTAAGGTCAGATAAAGGCCATTCGCGTTATGTGCAGTTGTTTCGCTCTGGACAAAGCTTCATAATAGCGCGACTTTTTTCTGGGGTTCTTTTATGTCGGAATTTTTGCTGTTGCTGGTCAGCACTGTGCTGGTAAACAACTTCGTACTGGTGAAGTTTCTCGGCTTGTGCCCTGTGATGGGCGTCTCCAAAAAACTCGAAACCGCTATTGGCATGTCGATGGCCACCACTTTTGTGCTGACCTTAGCCTCGCTTTGCAGTTATCTGGTGGATTATTACGTATTGCAGCCACTGGATTTAATGTACCTGCGCACTTTGGCTTTTATTCTGGTGATTGCAGTCGTAGTGCAATTTACTGAAATGGTGGTGCATAAAACCAGCCCTGTGTTGTACCGTTTGTTAGGGATTTTTTTGCCTTTGATCACCACCAACTGTGCTGTATTAGGGGTGGCCCTTCTGAACGTCAATGCCCGTCATGATTTCTTCTCTTCAGTGGTTTATGGCTTTGGTGCTGCTGTAGGCTTTTCTTTAGTCCTGATTTTATTTGCTGCTATGCGTGAACGTCTGGCCGCTGCCGATGTGCCGGTTTCTTTTAAGGGCGCAGCTATCGGCATGATTACCGCAGGTTTAATGTCGTTAGCCTTTATGGGCTTTACTGGTTTGGTGAAAGTATAGATGTCTATTATCACTGCCCTCTGGGCTTTGGGTATTCTGGCACTGATTTTTGGCGCTGTGCTGGGCTACGCCGCAATAAGGTTTAAAGTGGATGCCGATCCACTGGTTGAACAAATTGATGAGATTTTACCGCAAACTCAATGTGGTCAATGTGGTTACCCCGGTTGCCGGCCTTATGCCGAAGCCATAGCCAATGGGGATGACATTAACAAATGCCCGCCTGGTGGTGATACCACCATCAAAAAACTGGCCGATTTGATGGGTGTTGAAGCCAAGCCTTTGGATGCAGCTCAAACTCCGGCGGTAAAACGGGTCGCTTTTATCCGCGAAGACGAATGTATTGGTTGTACCAAATGTATTCAGGCCTGCCCTGTTGACGCTATTGTCGGTGCATCCAAACAGATGCATACCGTGATTGTCGACGAGTGCACCGGCTGCGATTTATGTGTTGAACCTTGTCCTGTGGATTGCATTGATATGGTGCCCCTGGCCAGCAGTATTGAGCGCTGGAAATGGGACTTAACAGCTATCCCGGTAAAAGTGCTGGAGTCGTAACTTGCCTACTTTATTTCAACAAATTCAGGCAGGAAAAGTCTGGGACTTTCACGGTGGTATTCACCCACCAGGCCGCAAAGAGCGCACCAACCAAAAGCCGGTAGCGCTTTTAGATATTCCTGACCGTTTATATATACCACTGCGCCAGCATATTGGCGTCGCCGGTAAAGTGCTGGTGAAAGTCGGTGATCGTGTGCTGAAGGGTCAGGCTTTAACTCTGGCGGATAACGCCATGGCAGTGCCGGTGCATGCGCCGACTTCAGGCACAGTGCTGGCGATTGAACTCCATACCAGCACACACCCGTCCAGCTTAGCGGAGCCCACCTTAGTGCTGGCACCGGACGGCATGGACGAATGGCGGCCGCGTAAGCCTTTGGATCCAGAGCAGGTGGATGCCTACACTTTGCTGGAACGTATTCAGGAGTCGGGTATTTCCGGCATGGGCGGCGCAGGTTTCCCGACTCATATAAAGGTCAATGTCAAACAGCCGGTCGATTATCTGATTATCAATGCGGTGGAGTGTGAGCCTTATATCACAGCAGATGACATGCTGATGCAGGAGCGCGCCAGCGACATTATTGCCGGTATTGAGATTTTGGTTAAACTGCTGAGCCCAAAAGCTGTATTGATTGGCATTGAAGATGATAAGCCGATAGCTGCAGCCTCACTCAAAGCCGCTATAGGCCAAAAAGATAACTACTTTGTGCGCGAAGTGCCGACCAAATACCCTTCTGGTGGCGAAAAGCAACTGATACAGCTTTTAACCAATAAAGAAGTACCAGCGGGTCGCAGGCCTTTAGACATTGGCATAGTGATGCAAAACGTCGGGACAGCCTTTGCCATAGCTCAGGCGGTGCTGGATGATATTCCGCTGATCCACCGCGTAGTGACAGTAGCGGGTGAAACCTTAGCCCAACAACAAAACGTATTGGCGCTCATTGGTACTCCTATCTCCGATCTGTTGAATGCCTGTGGTTTTCAGGCAGAACCGCAGCAGCGCATTATTGTCGGCGGCCCTATGATGGGTTTTGCCATAGCCGACTGGTCTGTGCCTGTGGTGAAAACCACCAACTGCATTCTGGCCCCCACCGAAAACGAACTGGGTGCCGCCAGTGAAGAAATGGACTGTATCCGCTGTGGCGCCTGCGCTGACGCCTGCCCTGCCAGCTTATTACCACAGCAGCTGCTCTGGTACAGCAAAGCCAAAGATCAGGACAAACTGGCAGAATACAATTTATCCGACTGCATTGAATGTGGCGCCTGTGCTTATGTCTGCCCCAGCGAAATTCCGTTGGTGCATTATTACCGGGTCGCCAAAGCTGAAATTCGTGAAACCCAGCGTGAAGCATTAAAAGCCGAACAAGCCAAAGCCCGTTTTGATGCCCGCACTGAACGTTTAGAACGGGAGAAGCAGGAACGTTTAGAGCGTAATCAGCAACTGGCAGCACAACGTGTTGCACAGCAACAGGCCAGCGGTTTGGCTTCTCAAAGCGCTGCCGCTGTGCAACAAGCATTAGAGCGAGCTCAGCAACAAACCGCCCCCGCTTTGGATAAAGAGCAAATTATTGCTGAACGTGAACGGAAAAAAGCCGAAGCCCTGGCCTATCAGCAGCAGAAACAACAAGCTGCGACTGCAGAACCTGCAGCTGACCAGGCCGCAGAGCAAACTGAAGATCCACGTAAAGCCGCTATAGC
>CAMLSF010000226.1 GCA_946482615.1 uncultured Chromatiaceae bacterium
GCAGCCAACAAAGCTGCAACTTCAACTACGACGGGCAATAAGATTAGAAGCGGTAGCTTGCGCCTACCTGATACAAATCATCACCCGTCTCCAGCGCATCAAAGGCTACGCTGGCAGACAAAGACAGGTTTGGTAAAGCGAACCACTTAGTACGTAAGCTCAGGCTGTCTTCGCTTTCGCTTAATACACCGTCAGAGATCCACTGATAACCTACACCGGCAGAGAAGTTTTTGCCGAAGTAATAATCCGCACCTACTCCATAGCGGGTGGCTGAATCATTGCGGTAATCCAGAATATTGGCTTCCAGGTTGATCATATCACCAGTGCCTAAATCCCATAACTTCTTAGTCATCACACCATAGTTGGTGCTGCTGCCACCTTGATCCGGGCGGCTGTGCTCAAAAATAGCACCCACTAACCAGTCATTGCTGATGAAGTAACCCAGCGTACCATCCAGATCCTGGCTGTCATCACCGCTGTAATGCATCCATTCCAGCTTACCGTAGAAGTTGTGGCTCTGGTCCATATATTCACCACCTACTGACCAGCCATTCTGGTCAAAATCACCTACAGAAAGACGGGACAAGGTGCCGAATACACTGGCGTTTTTATTGATAAATGCAGCTTCAGCCCGTGGTGTATTGCCAGACGTGTCTACTGCATTGAAAAAATACTGGTGCTTCAGTTGCCACAGATCCACATCAACACCGTTGATCTCACTGTTGCCATAATCCACTGAAGATTCATGTTGATAGCTGTTCGCTGCTGCACCGGTTGACACTACAGCGATAAGTAAAGCGAGCATAGAACGTTTCATAAGTACTACCTTTTGGTTGGGAAAACGCAGGCAGTGTAAAGGGATGAAAATTAATGTCGTCTGAACGACACTGTTATAATCTGTATGAATATCAATCAGATAAGTAACAGAGTATATTTTATGAAACATTTATAAAATACGGGATCAGGCCTGACCCCGTTTTTTTTCAGTTCTGATATCAGATTTCCAGCAAAGCTTCGCGTAGCTGATGAATTTGATCCCGAAGTTGCGCGGCTAATTCAAACTCCAGATCTTTGGCATGCTGTAGCATCTTCTGCTCCAGTTGTTTGATTTCAGCCTGCAACTGGTAAGGGGTTTTACCTTTAGCCAGTTTGATTTTCTCCGCCACTTTTGGCAAATCGGCGTCCTGACCCAGGTCCATCACATCCGACACTTTTTTCTTAATAGCAGTAGGTGTGATGCCATGCAGTTCATTGAAAGCAATTTGTTTGGCACGCCGCCTTTCGGTTTCGTCGATAGCGCGCTGCATAGAACCTGTAATGCGGTCGGCATAAAGCACAGCTTTCCCCGCCAGATTTCGCGCAGCACGGCCCATGGTCTGGATCAAGGATCGCTCTGAGCGTAAAAAGCCTTCTTTATCTGCATCCAGAATGGCCACTAATGACACTTCAGGTATATCCAGACCTTCCCGCAGCAGGTTAATCCCGACCAGCACGTCAAACACCCCTAAACGTAAATCGCGGATAATTTCCATCCGCTCCACTGTGTCTATGTCTGAGTGTAAATAACGCACCTTAACGCCATGACCCGCCAAATAATCTGTTAAATCCTCCGCCATTTTTTTGGTCAGAACAGTCACCAGAACTCGTTCACCCAATTTAGCGCAGCGCATAGCTTCCGACATTAAATCGTCCACCTGAGTCGCCACAGGGCGGATTTCAATCACAGGGTCCACTAAACCAGTGGGTCGCACCACCTGCTCTACCACTTCGCCTGCCGATTGTTTCAGCTCGTAATCTGCTGGTGTGGCCGAAACATAAATGCGCTGCGGTGCAATGGATTCAAATTCATCAAACTTCAGCGGCCTGTTATCCAAAGCGGACGGTAAGCGAAAGCCATAGTTCACCAGGTTTTCTTTGCGTGAACGGTCGCCTTTATACATAGCGCCAATTTGCGAAATAGTGACATGCGACTCGTCAATAAACATCAAACCATCGGCCGGGAAATAATCCAGCAAAGTGGGTGGTGGCTCGCCTTCGGCCCTGCCGGATAGATAACGTGAGTAGTTTTCGATGCCGGAGCAATAGCCCAGCTCCACCATCATTTCCAAATCAAACAAGGTGCGCTGACCTATACGCTGCTCTTCTATCAGGCGATTTTCCGCCAACAGCTGAGCACGCCGCTCTTTCAGTTCGAGTTTAATCTTCTCTGTCGCTTCGAGGATTTTCTCTCTTGGTGTGACATAGTGAGTTTTTGGATAAATAGTGTATCGGCTGACCACTTTCTCCACTGCACCTGTCAGAGGGTCAAACAAACTGATGCGCTCAATTTCTTCGTCAAACAGCTCAATACGCACAGCAATTTCATCAGATTCAGCCGGAAACACATCAATCACATCGCCACGCACACGATAGGTTGCGCGTTCAAAAGCGGCATCATTGCGGTTGTATTGCAATTCAGCCAAACGGCGCAGTACAGAGCGCTGATCCACTATATCGCCCACTTTCAGATGCAGCAGCATCTTCATATAGGACTCAGGATCACCCAAACCATAAATAGCTGAGACTGAGGCGATAATAACCACGTCCCGTCTTTCCATCAGCGCTTTGGTGGCGGACAAACGCATTTGTTCTATATGTTCATTAATAGAGGCGTCTTTTTCAATAAAGGTATCACTGGCCGGCACATAAGCTTCAGGCTGGTAGTAGTCGTAATAAGACACAAAGTATTCAACTGAGTTATTTGGGAAAAACTCTTTCATTTCACCATAAAGCTGCGCTGCCAGAGTTTTGTTATGCGCCATGATTAAGGTGGGTCGATTCACCTGGGCTATCACATTGGCCATAGTAAAGGTTTTACCTGAGCCCGTTACCCCCAACAGAGTTTGGTGGGCTAAGCCCGACTCCAGCCCTTCCACCAGTTTGGCTATAGCGGTCGGCTGATCGCCTGCGGGTTGATAGTGCGAGACTAACTCGAAATCACGACTCATCAGGATTCTCCACTCAGAGTTAAGGCAGCCAGTTTACGTTTAAACCAGTAATAGGCCAGACTGGAGGTAAAAGCATTCGCTATTAAACCACCGACAAAAACACCGATCACCCCACCTATCAGGCCACCTATATAAGCAAAAGGCACGTAAAACACAAAAAGCCGGATCACACTCAGTTGCAAGGCATTGAGCGGCAAATGCAAGGCATTAAAGGATGAGTTGGTCAGAATAATAATGCCCTGCAAACCATAACCTAAAGGCAAAATCCAGATAAAGTAGCGGATATACTGCGCCACCAAAGGATCTTCAGTAAAAACGTCCGCCAACAGCCAGGCACTGGCGGCCAAACCTAAATACACCAGCAACTGCCAGGCCAGAATAAAGCGGATACAGCTTCTGTAAGCGGTATGGATCCGATCATAAGCACAGGCACCATAATTTTGACTGACAAAAGGTGGCAAAGTCATCGAAAGTGCCAGCACTACTAAAGAAGCAATACTTTCAATACGGGCCCCTACCCCAAAAGCCGCCACAGCTTCAGCACCATAACTGGCCATCAGGGCGGTTAAAATGCCCATAGCCAAAGGGGTCAGCATATTAGCGCCCGCCGCTGGCAGACCTATATGCAAAATTTTCCGGCTGATTCTGATAAATTCAGCAAAAGGCTGATGCCCGACATCCACCAGCTTACGACGCACCATCAACAAATACAGAATAAGGCCAAAACCCAATAACCAGGAAATCAAACTGGCCAATGAAGCTCCGGCCACGCCCATAGCTGGCACAGGGCCCCAGCCAAAAATCAGAATAGGGTCCAAAATTGCATTTAAAAGTCCGGCACAGGCCATCAGAATACTGGGGGTTTTGGTATCCCCTGCCGCTCTTAACACCGCATTGCCTATCATGGGGGTGATCAAAAACACAGCGCCAAAGAACCAGATATCCATATAGTCATGGATAAAAGGCAAGGTATCTTCTTTTGCGCCCAACAAGCGGAACAGAGGGTCTATGGTCAGATAACCCACTATAGACAAAGCTATGACCAAATAAGCCGACAACCATAAGGCCGCCAACCCATCACTACGGGCACTTTGCTGATCACCACTGCCCAAAGCTCTGGCTATCACAGCTGAAGTACCAATACTCAGACCTATGGCTAAGCTGATCACAGTAAAAGTAACAGGAAAAGTAAAACTGACAGCTGCAAGTTCTGCAGTGCCCAGCATACTAATAAAAAAGGTATCCACCAGATTAAAAGACATTAAGGTGATCATGCCAAACAGCACAGGCACCGTCATTTGTTTCATAGTGGCCTGAATATCACCTTTGAGCAGATCAGGACGTTTCGAAGTGGATTGAGTCATAACAGTCAGCTTAAGCGCAAGTGGCGCTATTGTAGAGAAAAGTAACAGGCGGCACTACCAGCAATGCGACCAAATCGGTGTAAAACTGAACAAGAATTAGAAAAAATGTTCACAATCTGCTTTTGCATAGAAATTTTGTTTCGTTCATGCTGTTCTGCATAAAGTTTCAGTTCTTTCAAATTCATAACTATTTGTTTTATAAGGATTAAAAAATTAGTCGCAAACCTATTGATCTGCCGCTAAGCCTTATCCGTTAAGGCTTAGCCTATTCATCAACCCAACAATTCACAGACTTACCCACAGATTCTGTGGGTAACTTACGCCAGCCCTTTATTGGCCTGACTTTGCCAAATTTCAATGCCATGACAAAAGGGCGAATAGCTATTGCATATGCAAAATTCGCAGTTGCGCAGCTTTTCTACCGGGGTTGGCTAAACAAGCAGCAAGTAAACTTCTTTTGTGAAAAAGCTCCGGGCAAAGTGTTGACAGTGTTTAAGACGGGCATTAGTATTGCGCCCCGTTGCAGAACACAGTTCCTCAGTAGCTCAGCCGGTTAGAGCGGCGGACTGTTAATCCGTAGGTCGTTGGTTCGAGTCCAACCTGGGGAGCCACTGTAGTCTCAACAGCATTATTTCAGTTCCTCAGTAGCTCAGCCGGTTAGAGCGGCGGACTGTTAATCCGTAGGTCGT
>CAMLSF010000227.1 GCA_946482615.1 uncultured Chromatiaceae bacterium
AGCTACAGCCTGCAACGGGTTGACACTAACCAATATCAACTGGCGGTATTAGCCAATGACAGCGATGTGGATGAAGACACTCTGACCATAGATGGTGCTTCCACTTCGGTAGGTACTGTGACCTTTAATGCTCAGGGCTTAACTCTGACCACGCCTGCCCTTTATGTCGGCCCTGTCAGTCTGCGTTACACAGTGACCGACGGTAAAGGCGGACGTGATAGTGCTGATGTAAACCTGATTATCGAGGGTGGTGCAGCGTCAAACCTGCCGGTGATTACAGTGCCTGCTGATATTGAAGTGAATGCAACAGCGCTCTTTACCCGCGTACAGCTTGGCACTGCAACAGCAGTGGATCGTAACGGTCGTCGTCTGAGAGTATCGCTGATCAACGGTAGTCTGTTCTTTGCGCCGGGCGAACATATTGTCTACTGGCAAGCCACGGATGCTGATGGCAATACAGCCACTAAAGCCCAGCGGGTTCGGGTGAATCCATTGGTGTCCTTAAGCAAAGATCAACTGGTGACCGAAGGCAGCGAAGTGGAGGTTCAGGTGATACTGAATGGTCCGTCTCCTGTTTATCCGGTGTCTATACCATATATTGTCAGCGGCAGTGCAAATGGCAACGACCATACACTGGTGTCCGGTGTAGCTGAGATCAGCTCAGGCCTGAGCACGACCATCCGCTTTAATGTGTTGGAAGATGGTCAGGCTGATTCACCTGAAGATGTCATTATTACGCTGGATAGTAGCGTGAATCGTGGCAGCCAGCGCGTCAGTCGGATTGTGATCAGTGAAGCCAATATAGCTCCTGTGGTGTCTTTAACTGTGAATCAGAATAACGAAAATCGTCTGACCATCAGTGAAGGCGACGGTTTGGTGACAGTGACTGCCACTGTGACTGATGCCAATCCACAGGATCAAATTACCGGAGTCTGGAACCTTGGTCGCCTGAGTAATGTGACCTCAGATCAAACTCAATTAAGTTTTGATCCGACAGAGCAAGGGCCTGGTTTATATCTGGTTAGCTATACGGCTACAGACAATGGCACTCCTAGTTTGTCTGCAACGTCCAGAGTCTTTATTGTGATCCGGCCAAACTTACCGACGCTGGGCTCTGCTGATACGGATGGCGATTTAGTGCCAGATGATCAGGAAGGTTTTGCTGATTCAGACGGTGATGGTATTCCTGATTATCAGGATGCGATTAACGAATGTAACGTGATGCCAACAGAGTTACTGGGACAAACACAGTTTGTAGCCGAGGGTGATCCTGGAGTCTGTTTACGTCTGGGCACTGTGGCAGCAGAAACGGATGCAGGTGGCTTGCAGATTGCCAAAGATGCCATTGAAACCGACGATGTTGCAGTCAATATAGGTGGTATCTTCGACTTTATAGCTTATGGTTTGCCTGAACAGGGTAAGAGTTACAGCCTGGTGATACCACAACGTTTACCAATACCAGCGAATGCCGTGTATCGTAAATTCAATGATGTCACAGGTTGGGTTGATTTTGTCAGCAATGAGCGTAACTCGGTCTCCAGTGCGGCCGGTGAGCGTGGTTTCTGTCCTCCTCCTGGTGATGCGGTCTGGACTGCAGGTTTAACCGAAGGTCACTGGTGTGTGCAGGTGACAGTCGAAGATGGTGGTCCGAACGATGCTGACGGTATTGCCAACAGTGCTATTGTCGACCCGGGTGGTGTTGCTGTTGAGCTCAACGGTAATAACCTGCCTGTTGCTGTGGCGGATGAAGCTTCGGTTTTGGCCGACACCAGTGTGGATGTCAATGTACTGGCGAATGACTCAGATGTGGACGGCGATACGTTAACTATCAATCAGGCCATCAGTAGCTTCGGTACAGTCACTATTCTGGCTGATCAACAGTTAAGCTACACACCGAACCCTGACTTTGTTGGTACTGATACAGTGATTTACAGTATCACCGACGGCAAAGGCGGTACTGCAAGCAGTGAACTGGTGGTCGATGTGTTTAGCAATACGGCGCCAGTGGCTGTGAATGACAGTGCGTCGACAGATGACAGAACCACAATATTGATAGCTGTACTGGCCAATGATACAGATGCAGAGGGTGATGTACTGACGGTCAGTGCTGCGGATGCACAGGAAGGAACTGTCAGCATTGAGGCCGACCAGCGCTTGCGTTATACACCCAAAGCTGGTTTTGATGGCGTGGATACCATCAGCTACACAGTAACAGACAGTTCAGGTGATTCAGCCACAGGCTCAGTCAGTGTGACAGTCCGTGCTTATCAGGACGTTGTAGTGGATAACAAATCAAGTGGGGGCAGTATGACGTGGTGGATAGGCATGGTATTGGCAGGAGCTGTGATGTTGCGTCGCCGTTCAATCCTGAGTGTTGCAGCTGTTGCGCTGCTGGGGTTCAGCCCTTTGAGTCAGGGAGAAGACTGGTATCTGCAAGGTTCAGTAGGACATAGCAAAGCGGATCAGAAACAAAGCCGTCTGGTGGAGGCGTTACCCAGCGGCACTATCACGGCCTTTGATGACAGTGATAACTCGTATGGCATCACCCTGGGTTATCAGCTGCATCCTGCTGTGGCACTGGAAATGGGCTATCAGGATTTAGGGGAAGCCAGTAGTCAAATCAATGGGGATAGCCTGACGCCAGAGCAATACCATGAATTGGTGAAGGCTGTGAGTCCTGTGCTGGTGGAGGGCTGGACTATAGCGGCGCGTTTTACCTTATGGCAAAACGAGCAATGGGGTCTGGAAGTGCCACTGGGGATCCTGAACTGGGATAGTGAAATTGAAAGTACGATGGGCAATAGTACTTTGTATTCAACACGGGATGGCAAAGACTGGTTTTTAGGCGTGCAACTGAACTACGCAGTGTCGGATCACTGGAAAGTGGGGTTGGGTTATCAGCAACTGGAGCTGGAAGCCAATGATGTCAGCAGCTGGTTGCTGAGTGCCCGCTACGAGTTCTGAGGTGATTCTTTGTTGAAGTAACAAGGGCGGTTTTTCCGCCCTTTTGCTTTTGCATAAGCAGGAGTCTGTGCTGTTATGTTTTGTGACAAAAAAGTCTGCTTCTTTGCAGCGCCTTTTGTTATGTTAAGCTGGACTGAAAAGTGAATTGGAGTAAAAGTATATGTCAGGACAAGGATCTGGCGGCAACGTACTAGCCGCATTATGCAGTTTGTTTGTTCCGGGTTTAGGCCAGTTGTTACAGGGGCGTCTGATAGCCGCTATCCTGTTTTTTGCTATTACAGTAGTTGGTTATGCACTGTGGTGGTTGATTATCCCCGCTATTATTGGGGCTATTGCACATCTGTTCGCGATATTAGACGCTGCACGATTCAAATCCTATAACTGAGCCCCGGCTAATGCCATGCTGCTCTTGTGCTGCGGCATGGCAATCAGAAAAGGTATCAATAGAGGTTAGAGTGGAGGCTGCGCAGCAGAACCCTGAATAAAAGGTGCCACCTTCTGCCAGACCTCTTTGGGAGGTAAGCGGGTTTTACTGCCGACCACGCAAAACAAGCCTGGATTCGCTAAATCGAAGCTGTCCTCAATGTTCCAGGACTCGTAAGGATGTGAATCATGGATCAGCAACAAAGCCGGTGTCTGGGCTGTGCCTGCAATCACATGGTATTGCTCCAGCAAGCCCAGTTTCATGGCACAAAGGTAATACAGCGAATATTCAGTCCATTTCAGTTTTAAGAAACGACCTATCCACCAGTTTTTCGGATTGGCCGGATCATGCAATGAACACAAAGCATCCACCCAGTTTTCACCTGCTTTTTTAGGCGATAATTCCTGCATCAGCTTTTGGCTTAAGGTTCTGGACATTAAGGCCGGAGTGACAGTCATACCTAATTCTTTTGGCCCTACATCCGGGCTCATACACAGAATGCGGGCTGAAGATTTCCACCATTTCGGGTGCTGAGCTCTTTGTTCGTATTGCAGCAATGCTTTGCCATCGATAATAAGTTTGCTTTCATCCAGAGGTTTCAGGCAGATCACATCGGCATCAAGCGTCAGATAAAACTCATTTTCGACTAAATTGGCTATGGCTATTTTCAGCAGTTGCTGTTTGCGCCAGCCGCGCATTTTGGGATACTTTTTAAATTCTGGCAGTAAATCATCCTCGGCCATCACTTTAATGTTTAGCGATTGCCAACAGGCGTATTCCTGAGTCACTAACTCCACTTCGGCTGCCGGAACCAGCACAAAAATCTCAGAGATAGTTCCTGCAGCCACAAAAGTCTGTAAGGATGTAAATAAGATATGAGCCCGCTTTAAATCGTTGACGTCGTAGCTACCACTTGCTTTTAATGGCAAAACTGCACTAATCGCCATACTAACTCCTGTAAAAATAATCAGATTTTTTAAACCTGTCGGAAAAGTTGTGGTTACAGCATGGCAACTTAATGCGCAGAGAACCAGTATTCGGGTTGTCGATGAATTACAGATCTGACGGAACAGCTTTAAAAGCCACTGAACAGTACATTAAGTTTGTGTAATATGCGTAAACTGATTTTAAACGTAACAACAAAGCGCTATCAAACAAAAAAGTGCAGAACAGCTTTTTGCTGGCTTTGATAAGATAAAAAGCAAATAAGTTTCTGAGCTCTGAGGTTTTATCTGTAAATAGCTGGTACTTTTTACCAGATAAAGCAACGGGGTATTGGACTAGACAAGGATTAAGAATGATTTTACCTGTGATTATGGCGGGTGGCTCAGGCAGCAGATTATGGCCTTTGTCCCGTGATTTAATGCCAAAACAGTTCTTAAAGCTGGATGGTGCTCTCACCATGTTACAAGCCACTGTTATGAGGTTACAGGGCCTGAATGCAGAAGCTGCGCTGGTGATCTGTAACGAAGACCACAGATTTGTCGCTGCCGAACAGCTAAGACAAATAAAGCAGTTAAATCATAATATTATTCTGGAACCTGTTGGTCGTAATACAGCGCCTGCTATTGCGCTTGCAGCGTTCACGGCGATAAAAAAAGGTCAGGATCCGTTGTTGCTGGTGCTGGCTGCCGATCATGTGATT
>CAMLSF010000228.1 GCA_946482615.1 uncultured Chromatiaceae bacterium
TCTCCGTAATGCCGCAGAGTGATGCTGCATACACAATCTCAGCCGCGATATCACCCGCTTCAGGCTGGCCCGGAGGCGTGACTAACACCACACGGCGGCAACCGGCCAGTTGAGCAGGCACACCCAGCATTAATACAGTCGAAGGCAAAGGTGCACTGCCCCCTGGTACATACAAACCGACCTGATCCAAAGCGCTGTAATTGAGTTCACAGACCACACCTGGCTGAGTTTCAATGCGGATATTTTGTGGCAACTGAGCCGCATGAAAAGTGCGGATATTACGGTAGGCAATCTCTATGGCAGTTTTCAGCTCATCGGCTAAAGAGGCAATTAAGCTTTGTTGCAACTCATCCGACAAACGCAAAGGGTTGCCTGGAAGCTTGTCAAATTCAAGGCTAAAGCGCTTTAAAGCTGCATCGCCTTCAGTGCGCACGGCTCGGATAATGTCCCGCACCTGTTGTTTTACGCTGTCGGATTCCTGCTGCAGCGGGCGCTCTAATAAAGCCTGCCGTGCTTTTTGATCCAGTTGTTGCCAGTTGCTGATCTGAAACAACATGCCTTACTCCATCATCTTTTCAATAGGTAATACAAGAATGGAGCTGGCGCCTAAGCCTTTCAGTTGCTCCATGGTTTCCCAGAACAAAGTTTCGCTGCTGACCACATGCAAGGCGACTAAATCGTCATTGCCTGCCAGCGGCAATAAAGTTGGGTTTTCAGCGCCTGGCAGCAGAGCTATCACTTCTTGCAAACGGGCCCGTGGTGCGTGCAACATAATGTATTTGCTTTCATTGGCCTGCATCACGCCCTGAATACGGGGCATCAGTTTTTTGATCAGTTTCAGTTGTTTTTCATCGGCTAAATCGCGGCGCTGAATAAGCACAGCTTTGGAGCGGTAAATCACTTCCACTTCTTTTAGGCCATTGGCTTCTAAAGTGGCTCCTGTGGAGACTAAATCACAAATGGCGTCGGCTAAACCGGCGCGAGGTGCCACTTCGACTGAGCCCTTTAAATTAACAATGCGGCAATTCACGCCGTTTTGTTTTAAATAACGGTTCAGTAAACGGGGGTAGGTGGTGGCTATAGTGCGGCCTTCTAAATCCTTGACTGATGTGTAATTTTCTTCCTGCGGCACGGCAATAGATAAGCGGCAGCCACCAAAATCCAATCGCGCCAGCACAGTGTAGTCGTAAGTTTCGTTGTCCATTTGACGTTGCAGGGAGACTTCTTCCAGCACGTTTTCGCCAACAAAACCTAAATCGCACACTCCGTCCATCACTAAACCCGGAATATCGTCATCCCGCACCCGCAGTAAATCGATGTCCATGTTTTCAACATGGGCAATCAGACGCTGTTCACGTAAGTTGATTTTTAAACCGCAGCTGGTCAGCAGAGCCTGTGAGTCTTGTGACAGGCGACCTGACTTCTGAATGGCGATACGTAATCTGTTGCTGTTTACTGTCATGTTATTGAGCACCTTTTAAAATCGTAAAACAAAAACCCCGGGATTTTAGCCCCGGGGTTCAGTTGGAATTGGTTTGCACTTTTCCACCAGAGGCTGGTTACAACCTAGCCTCCAATGTCAACACGGACCGGCTAGTCGGATAAATGATGGTGATGATGCCAGTGGATGTTGATAATCATAAAAGTGACTCCTCGTTAAGATGTATACAAGCTAACGGCTTTTTGTGATTCAGGCAACAGGTTTTTTGTTTCAGTTGTATTTTATTTTGAAGTTGTATGTTTATTATCTTGTTGTTTTTATTGAATTATTTTTATTTTATTCAGTTTTTCACGATAAAAACTGAATAAGTTATAAAAAATAAACTCCAATAATATGATTGAAAAATAATCAGGTTGTATAGATAAAGTTATTTATGTGACTGCCGATAACAGGGCAGAGGAGGGGTTTATGGACGCTTTATTTCCCTATTTGTACCGACCGCCGGGCACACCAGCTGAGCAGCCTGGACCTATGATCGCGCCTGTGTTTAAAGATGCCAAAATCAGCGCTTATGAAAAAGAGGAAAAACGTTTCCTGATTTTACTCAAAGATCAGCAAAAAAAACGTCAGGACAGACGCCGTCGTGATGACTATCCGCCAGCGCCTGAAACTACACCTGAAGAAGAACAGCGTGTGGATGATGAAGGACACTTAGATATTTTTATCTAGCCAAGGCATAATAGCGCAAATTCTTGCCGGGCCCTTTTTATGCTGTTGTCTGCTGCTTTACCTGCCAGTTCTGTTTTCTCTGTGTGCTTATGCTAAAACAAGTGCAACAGGCTTTTGCCGAACAAGGGGCTTTGTCCAAAGCTATTGCAGGTTTTAAAGCCCGTGAACCACAAAAGCTGATGGCGGCGTCAGTGACTAAATCCATTGAAAACGGCAATGCTTTATTGGTCGAAGCAGGCACAGGCACAGGCAAAACTTACGCCTATTTAGTGCCGGCTTTGTTATCCGGCAAAAAAGTGATTTTATCCACCGGAACTAAAAACCTGCAGGAACAGCTGTATTTCCGCGATTTACCTACAGTATTAAAAGCTTTGGCCTTGCCGGTTGAAACCTCCTTATTAAAAGGCCGTTCCAACTATTTATGTTTATTCCGCCTTGATCAGCATTATCAGCATGTGCCAACGGCGGATGCGGCTGTGATTAACGATTTAAGCCTGATTAAAAAATGGTCCAACGAAACCCAAAGTGGTGATATAGGTGAGCTGACTTATATAGCCGAAGACTCCAAAGCTTTGCCTCTGGTCACCAGTACAGCAGACAATTGCCTCGGCAAAGACTGCCCATCCTACGAAGATTGTTATTTGCTCAGAGCCCGCAAAAAGGCGATGCAGGCCGATTTAGTGGTGGTGAACCACCATTTGTTTTTTGCCGATATGGCGCTCAAAGACACTGGTTTTGGTGAGTTGCTGCCGAATATGGATGTGGTGATCTTTGATGAAGCTCATCAAATTCCGGATATCGCCAGTGAGTATTTTGGCGAAACCTTATCCAGCCGTACTTTGCTTGATCTCTGTAAAGAGCTGGAACTGATTTGTAAAACCGAGCTTAGGGATCATCCACAGCTGAGTAAAACCGCAGACAAACTGGCCACTTTAGTGCGGGACTGGCGCTTGCTGTGGTCCGATGAACCTGAGCGCGGCAACTGGCGGGATAGCAGCAAAAGGCCTGATGTACAGCTGGCTTTGACTCGTGTTTCTGAAGCCATGAGCATGTTGTATCAGGTGCTCAAAGGCAGTTTGGGCCGCAACGAAGTGGTGGATCATTGTTTTGAACGGTTGGCTTTGGCGAAAACCCAGCTGGAAAAACTGCAGGATGTCAGCAAAACCGGCGTCAGTTTTTGGTATGAAACCACCAGACAACATATCAGTCTGCACTTAACGCCTTTAAGTATTGCCGATAAATTCCGTGAGCTGGTCTTTGCCGAAAAACGCAGCTGGATTTTTACCTCAGCCACTTTGTCTGTGGATCAGGGGTTTGCCCACTATAGTGAACAAATGGGCTTGCAGCAGGCCGATACTCTGCTGCTCGACAGCCCTTTTGATTACCAACAACAAGCCCTGTTGCTGGTGCCGCGTTATTTACCTGAGCCCAATGACGCCCGGATGGGTAAAGCGCTGCTTAAACTGGCGGTGCCTTTAATTGAGGCCAATCAGGGCCGCTGTTTTTTCCTGTTCACCAGTCATCGTATGCTGCAGTGGATGGCCAATGAATTGCCGCAGCATTTGTCTTTGCCTGTGCTGGTGCAGGGCAGTACCAGTAAACGATTATTGCTGGAACAGTTTGTCGAAACTAAACATGCGGTGTTGCTTGGCACCGGCAGTTTCTGGGAAGGTGTGGATGTAAGGGGGGATACCTTAAGCTGCGTCATTATCGACAAGCTGCCTTTTGCCTCGCCTGATGATCCGTTATTGCAGGCGCGTAATGAAGATTGTCAGATGAAAGGTCAGGATCCTTTTGCTTTAGTGCAATTGCCACAAGCCGTAATCACGTTAAAACAGGGTGTTGGCCGTTTAATCCGTGACGTATCAGACAGGGGTGTACTGGTGATTTGTGATAACAGATTAGTGACCCGGCCTTATGGTTCGGTATTTTTAAAAAGTTTACCGCCCATGCGTCGTAGCCGCGATTTGCAGGCTGCGGTAAAATTCCTGGCAGATTTGCCGAAGTAGCATAAAAATCAGAATTGTTGAAAGGAGCCGCCTGTTGAAATTACTGGCATTAGATACCTCAACCGAAGCTTGTTCAGTGGCATTAACCCTTGATGGCAAGATACTGAGTCTGGATGAAGTTTGTCCGCAGCAACACAGCAAACGTATTTTGCCTATGGTGCAGCAGCTGTTGTCTGAAGCAGGCTTAAGCTTACAGCAACTGGATGGTCTGGTATTTGGTAAAGGCCCTGGTAGTTTTACCGGTGTGCGTATTGGTGTGGGTGTCTGTCAGGGACTGGCTTTTGGCGCTGAACTGCCTGTTTATGGTGTCTCAACCTTAGCAGCTATGGCTCAAGCCGCGCACCGATTGCATCAGGCACATCAGGTGGTGGCTGCTATAGATGCACGGATGAATGAAGTTTATCTGGCCAGTTTTCAGCTGGATGAGCAGGGCCTGATGCAAGCTCTTAGTGTTGAAGTAGCGGCTAAGCCAGCTGATTTACCTGCACCTGTATTAAAAGGCCATATCTGCGCTGTAGGCACGGGCTGGCAAACCTATCCACAGCAGTTGGAAGACTGGCATAAAACTGGCAATAGTGGCGATGAAGAATTCGCTGCGATCCACCATAGTCCTGTGATTCTGTATCCTTCAGCGCAGGATATGTTGAGTCTGGCGGCAATTCCGTTCCGGCAGGGGCAGTTTATTGCCGCAGAACTGGCAGAACCTACTTATGTGAGGGACGAAGTCACCTGGCAAAAACTACCAGGCCGATAAACCCGTCGTCCTTGCAGCCGCAGCGGCGTTGACTGCGCCTTCTCGCCCCGGTCACATAGGTGAACTATGCTCCCGGGGTCTCGAAGT
>CAMLSF010000229.1 GCA_946482615.1 uncultured Chromatiaceae bacterium
CGTGTTTCTACAAAGTTAGCGCCCTAAATTTAGTTGAGTCGGAGATAACATATAAACTGCTATGGAGCAAATAATGACGCCATCATTTAACGATGTGATGTCACATCAGAGATTGCCTTTAGGTTTGCTAGCAGCACCCTCAGTATTGTTATATGCATTATTTGCACAGGTTATCCAAGCAAATGAATATATTTCTTTTTTTGCTGGTGTGGTTGGGTTTTTATCTGGTTTTTTGATAGGGGTCCGTGTTGAGAAGTTAGATTATATGAGGAAATGGTATGGTAAGTTGTGTTATTTTTTGCTCGGGCTATTTTTCCCATTAGTTTTTTTTGTAAAGATTCTATCTGCTGATACAGTCTTTCTATACATATTGTACGCATACGGTATGTTTTTTCTTATTCTTCATTCCTGTATGGCAGAGAAAGGCCTGAGAGACTGAGAAGCAACGGTGCTAAGTTTTTATTATCGCTCATTGCCCGTTTTGCAGCAGATGGATTTGTAGCCGTTTTATATTATTTTTCTTTAAACGCACTGAAGTTTAATCAATGAGATTTTTTCGTACATACCAAGAGCGTGCACCTGGCGGAATTTTTGATTGCGCACGGAGGGAAACCTTCGGGAGCAGGGATTTTAAAGAATCGGCTAAAGAAGGAATAAATGTGTAGTATAAAAGTAATAGTTTCTCTTTGGTTGGTAATACTGCCGCGACAACTGCGATAAAGAAAGTGATGTTTCTTCTTGTTGTGGCATTTATTTCATTTTTCTATTCATATTTTGTATTTAAGCTCGCTATATACTTTGATATAGACATTGATACGCCAGTAAGGGCGTTGGATGGATACACTTGGGTCTTTATTATTGGACTACAAATATTTTTTATTATTCCTCTTTTATGTTTCATAGGTTTGAGGTTTTTACAGTATCTTTTCAATAAGTTTGATTTATAGCCAATCAAATACCAAGGGTTGTGTTCGTAAAGACTCTCTTAAAACCACTACTCCATCACCCAAGGCTGGGAATACCAGTAAAAATAGCCTTTTTTCGTTAACGAAGGGGCTGTGCAGTTGTAGCGTTTATGGCTGGTTTTTAGCTTGAGGCCCGCTTTAGCGCTAAAGGTATCGGGTTTTAGCCAGGTCACTTTGATAGGCTCGCCATTGCTAAAACAATTGAGCTGGCTGGTTTTAAAATCTGAGCTGTCGATTTGTAAGGTCAGAGTAGGCGGGTTTGGGCCTTTGACCGGATCTGCTGCTATATAGGTTTTCACCGGCAAGGCTAGCGTTTTTAGTTTAGGTGTAAAGTGCTTCAGTGCTGCGTACTGGCTGGATGAAGGGTAACGTGGCAAGCGGGTCATCAGGCTGTTCAGGCCGACGGCGCCGGATTGTTGGCCTATACCAATAAAGCCAAGCTCTTTTACCATTTGTTCCAGCTCGACACTAAATTCACCATAAGGGTAAGCCAGCCATTTATGCTTAATGCCTAACTGCTGCTCAAGCTGAGTTTGTGCCAGCAAAATATCGGTTTTCACACGTTTCAGCCAAGCCGCTTTGCTTTCGCCTTTATTCGGCGCCGCCAGATGATCATGGTAGGAACTGTGGTTGGCAATAATAACGCCATCTTTTTGCAGCTGTTTAATTTGTGGCCAGCTCATCACAGGGCCTTCTTTACGGTCTATTAAAGCGGGGCTTAAAAACACCGTATAAGGAAATTTAAATTCCTGCAAAATAGGGTGAGCCTGATGATAGATATTGTCAAAACCATCGTCAAAAGTGATGACCACTGCATTATCGGCAGGTTCTTTTCCTTGTTGCAGCTGAGCCAGCAAAGTATCCAGTCCTATCACTTTGTATTTGTGATCTTTTAAATACTGCAAATGAACCCGAAACTCTTCCGGTGTGACGCTGGTGGAACGGGGCGTTTGGGTGCTGACATGATGGTACTGCAGGATAATAGCGGCGAAGCTTGGGAAGCTTAGTAAAACCAACAAACAGGCCAGCAATTTCATTTCAGAACTCCTTTTGACACAAATACAACAAAGGCCACATCAAGTGGCCTCTGTAGCTTACACAAACAACAGCTTAATAGTAAGAATGTTCACCACGCTGGTGATCGGTCACATCCCGTACTGCAGTTAATTCACCGGCAAAACGTTGCAGCAGTTCTTTTTCGATGCCTTCTTTTAAGGTTAAATCGACTTGAGAACAACCGTTACAGCCACCACCAAATTGCAGCACAGCCACACCGTCCTCTGTCAGCTCTACCACTGAAACACGGCCACCATGGTTGGCTAACTGTGGATTGATTTCGGCATCTATCACGTATTGCACTTTTTCCTTCAGCGGCGCGTCGTCGTTCACCTTACGTACTTTGGCGTTTGGCGCTTTTAACGTCAGCTGAGAACCCATCTGATCGGTAACAAAATCGATTTCGGCGTCAACTAAAAAGGGTTTGCTTTCGGCATCCACTATCGCCATAAAACCGTCAAATGGCAGTTGTAAATCTGTGCTTTCTACCGCGTCGGCAGGGCAGTAGGACACGCCACATTCCGCAGAAACAGTGCCCGGGTTCACCACGAAGACACGGATATGAGTGCCGGCGGCCTGTTTTTCCAGCAGCTTACGAAAATGGCTCTGCGCCTGTTCTGAAATGGTGATCATCGGTAGTACCTGACTAAATTACTAGGTTAATGGCTATGATACTCTGACTTCTTGTGCCTTGCCAGCCCCGCTTGTCGGGCCGGACTTTTTATTGCTAAGGTAGCGGCCAGAAAGGGAGAAGAACAATGTACAAAATAACAACTATCATCAGTGCTTTAGTATTGGGGTTCAGCAGTCAGTTCTCAATGGCAGCGCCACAAAGCCCGGAACAATTTTTTGGTTACCCTGTAGGCGAATGGCATTTACGCCATGATCAAATTCAGATGTATTTCCAGCAACTGGCTTCAGGTTCAGACAAAGCTCAGCTGGAGATTATTGGCCACACTCATGAACAAAAACCTTTATTGCAGCTGATTATTTCATCCCCGGAAAACTTAAAAAAGCTGGAACAAATTCGTTTGCAGCATCTGACGCAACTGTCGACAGGCACTGAACTGGCGGATGATTTACCGCTGATTGTCTGGCTGGGCTATGGCGTGCATGGCAATGAGTCCAGTGGCCCTAATGCGTCGGTGCAGGTTGCTCATCACTTATTAACCAGCACAGATGCCGAAGTACAAAACTGGCTGAAAAACACCATTATTCTGATCCAGCCGAGTTTAAACCCTGACGGCTTAGAGCGTTTTGCCACCTGGGCCAATATGCACAAAGGCAAATCGCCAGTGGCCGACCCGCAAAGCAGGGAACATATTGAACCCTGGCCAAACGGCCGTCCAAACCATTATTGGTTTGATTTAAACCGCGACTGGCTACCGTTAGAGCATCCGGAAAGTCGTGCCCGCATCGCACAGTTTTATAAATGGCGTCCTGCGGTAGTGGGTGATTTTCATGAAATGGGCCCAAACAGCACTTTCTTTTTTCAGCCCGGTATTCCAACCCGGACTTACCCTTTAACGCCCACAGCCAATCAGCAACTGACGGCTAAAATTGCCGATTACCATGCGGCGGCTTTGGATAAAAAAGGCCGTTTGTATTACACCGAAGAAAGTTTTGACGATTTTTATGTAGGTAAAGGTTCGACGTACCCGGATGTGAACGCCAGTGTGGGCATTCTATTTGAGCAGGCCAGTAGCCGTGGTCATTTGCAGGACAGCATTAATGGGCCTCTGCCTTTTAGCAAAACTGTGGAGAATCAGTACATTGCTTCGTTATCGACATTGCGTGGCTCTGTAGCGCAAAAAAATGCGCTGCAAAGTTATCAAAAAGCTTTTGTGCTGGAGTCTGAGCGGCTGGCAGCTGATGATGCCACTCAGGGTTATGTCATTGCTGAAGCTGCCGATAAAACCCGCTTAGAGGCACTGCTTAATTTATTAAAACAGCATCAGATCAAAGCTTACCCTATTAACGAGCGTTGGCAGTACAAAGGCCAGACTTATCAAAAAGGTCAGGCTTATTATATTCCGCTGCAACAAAGCCAGTATCTGCTGTTAAAAGCGGCGTTCAGCACTCAGACCAACTTTCAGGACAATACTTTTTACGATGTCTCGGCCTGGACTTTACCTTATGCCTTTAATATTGAATTCAGCGCCGTAGGCCGCAAACCTTCGGGAGTGGCCGAAGAAGCCTGGTCTGCTCAGCCTGAGTCCGTGCTGATGCCATCGGCTGGTGCTTATGCCTATGCTTTTGATTGGGCCGATCAAAAAGCACCTTTGCTGACTCAGGCGCTGTTGGATCAAGGTGTGGTATTACGAGCCGCCAGCAAGCCATTTTTTGCTAAAACTGCTGACGGAGAACAAGCTTTTAGTGCCGGAGCCATAGTGATAGCCGCAGGTTTACAGCAGCACAACAACTGGTTTGAGCGTTTAGGTAAAGCGCAGCAACAAGCAGGCTTAGCCATTACAGCTCTTACTTCGGGTTTAACCGCCAAGGGCCAGGATTTAGGCAGCAATGGTTTTGTGCCTGTGACCAAACCCAATGTACTGTTGGTGGCAGGCCCTGATGTCAATTCCACTGAGGCGGGCGAAGTTTGGTTTAATCTGGAAAAACTGGCGGGTCTATCACCAAGTTTGATCGAACCTCAGCGTTTAGGCCGGGTTGATTTATCCCGTTACACTCACATTATTTTGCCGGATGGCAGTTACAACGGCTTGCAGCAAAAAGAGCAGCAATTGTTGAATCAGTGGGCGAAAAAAGGTGGTGTATTGTGGGGGCATAAAGGCGGTGCAGCCTTTTTGGTACGCTCAGGTTTGCTGAAAACCAAAGCCTGGAACTCAGCTGACATGAGTATGTTGATTGCTGATCAAGGTTTAAGTTACGCCGATAAAGAAAG
>CAMLSF010000230.1 GCA_946482615.1 uncultured Chromatiaceae bacterium
GCCAGCAGCGGGAAGTTGTACCCTGCAATACGGGTTTCTTTATCACCTATATTGCGTACCTGGGCCGATAAGTCCCAGTGGCCATCGTTGGAATACCAGGTAGCACCAGCGTTAAACAGCGTATAACCACCAAAGTCCAGCACAGACGGCACTTCAAAAATCTGGGTATCAGCGCGGTAAGACCCCATGACGTTATACACAATTTCACCTATGCTGGCACTTTGGGTGTATTTCAGACCTAAAGTACCAGTCCACTCTGGGGTGTTGGCAAAAGACCAGAGCTCAGAGACATCCACATTGGTCTGAGACGCTGCGTCAAAAAACACCACTTCGTTAAACTTGGCATCTGTGTAACCCAAAATACCTGTCAGTTCTAAGTTGCTGGTCAAAGCTGAGATCATCTCTACTTCAAAACCACGAATATCAGCACTGGCGGCGTTTAATACCTGAGAAGCTACTGTATTGTTGACGGCCCGTTGCACAGTCACCTGCATATCGTCATAACTGGAGGTGAATGCTGCCGCGTTTAAGCGTAAGGTGCGATCATTCCACTCACTTTTAAAACCAAGTTCAAAGGTATCAACTGTCTCTTCCTGATAGGGGTCGCCCGCATTAGGGTTAACAGACTGGTTGCCGCGCATATCAAAACCGCCGGATTTAAAACCGTCGGTATAAGAGCCGTACCACATAAAGTTGTCGTTGCTTTGGTATTCAAAACCTACACGGGGTGAAAAATGACTGAAGGTTTCGCTGCCTTCAAAGTCTGACTGCACAGCAATAGGAGTGCCTGCATCCCGTGGTCTTTTGTAGCCTAAGTAGACAAAACGATACACTTCAGCATCTTTATCATCTTTGGTGTAACGGCCACCCAAAGTAAAAGACAGTTTGTCTGTGTATTGATAACTGCCCTGCGCGTAAGCTGCGACGCTGTCGGTATCAACACAACCACCATTTTCAGTGGTCACGCCCAAGCCCTGCACCAGCACAGTGCCAAAAGCACCACAGGCTTCGCCTTTAAAATAATACAGGCCAGAGGCCATTGTCAGTTTGTCGCCGTTAAACAACAACTGCAGTTCTTGTGAGGTTTGTTCATCTTCATAGAAGGCCGGAACGTCCAGTGATGGTAATTCTGTTGCATCAAAGTCGATATTGGTGTCGGTGACGCCTTCACGTTTGGCCGTAATAGATTTGAAAGTCCAGTCGCTGTTGATATCCCAGGCGATGGTCAGAGACTGACCTTCAGTCACTACTGAGTTATCCGCTGGCATGCTGGTATTGGAATCAAACACGCTTTCCGGTGGCGCATCCCCTGTCACTAAACTTCGGGTTAAACGATGGCCACCTTTGGAGTTTGAATCATCTTCGGTGCGATCGGCGGCAAAACTAAAACGTAAGTTATCTGTCGCCTGATACTGCAAACTGACACGGCCGGTCAGAATGTCTTTATCGTAGTTTTCTGCGCCTGTATTGAGGTAAGTACCAAAACCATCCCGGTTCAAAGTGGCTAAGGCAGCACCAAAAAACAGCTTATCTGTTAATGCCGTCTGTCCGGCAATTTTAAAGTCTTTTTGACCATAGTTGCCCACGGTGCCACGTAAACTGAGTTCATTGTCGCCACTTAAAGGCTTAGTGATGTATTTCACAGCGCCGCCTATGGTGTTGCGACCATATAAAGTGCCCTGAGGACCACGCAACACTTCAATACGCTCGACGTCGTACACATCCATAGCAGCGCCCTGCGGACGGGCCATATAGACATCATCAATATAAATACCAACACCAGGTTCAAAACCCCACAATGGATCCTGCTGGCCAATACCACGGATATAAGCCGTTAAGGTGCTGTTGGTACCACGTGACACTTGTAAGGTAGTGTTCGGTGAATACGCCTGCACTGCAGTTAAGTTTTCAATGCCACGCTGCGCCAGAGCTTCTGCACCTATAGAGGTGACAGCAACAGGCACCTGCTGCAGGTTTTCAGCGGTTTTACGGGCTGTGACCTGAATCACTTCGAGCGCCGCTTCTTCTTGTTCTTTTGTTTCATCACTGGCCTGTTCTGCCAACACCGGATTGATTAAAGCGGACCCTATCAGCACTGCTAATAAAGTGGGTTGGAATACAGTCTTCGTCTTGTTATTGTTATGGGCCATCTGCCTTCTCCTGCTAACTTGTCCAGTACCACTCTAGGCTGTCCTGTCGAAATGTTAAGCTGTACCTTAGTACTATACCCGCCACAAACTACAGGTAAGCACATGAAAATAAAAGAATAACCGCACATATCAGCGATAAGACTGTACCTTAGTACTATGGTTTGCCGCCCGGCTTTACACCAGACTGAAAAAAAACACATAAGGTTGTTTCTATGCTGAGTTTATTTGGTCTGTTGGCGGGGTTGGTGTTACTGATAGTGCTGACCATGCGCGGGGTAAACCTGTTTATTCTGGCGCCACTTTGCGCTTTATTTGTGGCTTTATTTAATGGCATTCCATTTTGGCTGGCCGATAACCCGGCCAACTTTGTTCAGGGTTATATGTCGGGTTTTGCTGGTTTTGTCTCCAGCTGGTTTTTAATGTTTTTACTCGGCGCTCTGTTTGGCAAGCTGATGGAGCATACAGGTGCAGCCGACGCTGTGGCGCTTGCCATAGTAAAACGTCTGGGCAAACAACGCGCTGTACTGGCGGTAGTGTTGGCCTGTGCTGTGCTGACTTATGGTGGCGTCAGTATTTTTGTCGTGGCTTTTTCGGCTTACCCTATGGCGGTCAGTTTATTTAAAGACGCCAACCTGCCCCGGCGTTTTATTCCGGCTGCTTTAGGTTTAGGTTCTGTCACTTTTACTATGACGTCCGCCGGTTCGCCTGAAATCCAAAACTGGATCCCTATTCAATACCTCGGCACCAGCCCTTATGCTGGCTGGGAAGTCAGTATTATAATCGCGATTTTTATGGCAGTGCTTGGCTACTGCTGGCTGATGAAGATGATTAAAACGGCCATGGCCAAAGGCGAAAAATTCGAAGGCCGCGACGCCGACCCAGTGGTAGGCGACAAAACTTTGCCTCATCCGCTAATGGGTGTCCTGCCTTTGCTGGTGGTACTGTTGTTGTCCTATTTGCTGCATGACTCCATGCAACAGGCCGCCTTAATAGTGGCGCTGACTGGTGGTGTCAGCACTTTGTATCTGTTAAATCGTAAGTTCTTAAACTCTTTGAGCCAGACGCTGGATCAAGGTGCCACAGGGGCCTTAATAGCTATAGGCAACACAGCAGCTGTGGTAGGTTTTGGCTCTGTGGCTAAGTTAACCCCTGCTTTTGCTGCTGTGGTCGAGACCATGACACATTTGCCGGGTTCTGAGCTGATAGGCGCAGCTGTGGCAGTTAGTGTCATTGCAGGTTTAACAGGTTCAGCCTCAGGTGGTCAGGCGATAGCCTTGCCAGAAATAGCTCCTGTTTATTTAGAACGTGGGGTGGACGCCGAACAGCTACACCGTGTGGTGGCTATTTCGTCCGGCGCATTGGACTCATTGCCGCACAATGGTTATGTGGTCACTACTATTCGTGCTATCTGTGGTGAAAGCCATCAAAATGCCTACTGGCCTGTGGCAGCGGTGACAGTGGTGGTGCCGGCGCTGGGCACAGCCCTGGCTATTTTTCTGTTTCAATGGCTTTAGGTCAAAGGGTGTTATGAAGAAGATATGGCTTGGTTTTATGCTGCTGTTCAGCAGCTTACTTTATGCAACAGAACTGCCTTTAGTACAAAAGCAGCAACTGGAACTGGCGCAGTTTACTACTCAAAGTGGTGTGGTGTTAAAGCAGGTCAAAGTCGGCTGGGAAGCCTATGGCAGACTCAATGCCGACAAATCCAATGTGATCTTAATCACCCATTATTTTTCCGGCACTTCGCATGCCGCAGGTAAATACCGCAATACAGATGCTGCACCAGGTTACTGGGACAGCATCATAGGCCCTGGCAAAGCCATAGATACCAACACATTTTATGTAGTCAGTGTTGATAGTCTGGCCAACCTGAATGCTTTTTCGCCTGATGTGATCACCACAGGCCCTGCCAGTATCAATCCGGATACAGGCAAAGCTTATGGCCTGAGTTTTCCTGTAGTGACTATCCGCGATTTTGTTGAAGTGCAAAAAGCCCTGCTGGATAAACTTGGCATCAAAAAACTTTATGCCGTGATAGGCCCTTCAATGGGCTCCTTTCAGGCCATTGAGTGGGCTGTTAGTTATCCGGATAAAGTCGAGCGCCTAATGCCCGTGATAGGCACAGCTTATATCGACAGTTTTAGTGCAGTGCGTTTAGAGCGCTGGGCTCAGCCAATCAAACAGGACCCGGACTGGAATAAAGGCGCTTATCCGTTAACTCAGCAGCCTGCAGGTTTAACCCGGGCTTTGGCTTATGTGATACAGGATGCATTGCACCCGGATTTATTTAATCAAAGTTACCCAGCCCCTGCTTTGGATAAAGCCATTCATCAGGATATTCAGGCCGAATTACCAGCCTGGAACCAACTGATAAGCGCAGCTCAACAACGCTCGGCGCTGATGGATGCTAATTCGTTGCTTTATCTGGTGCGGGCCTCACAGTTATGGCGCGCCGGTATGGGCGACAACTGGCAACAAAAGCTCAAAACCGTCAAAGCCAAAACCTTGTGGTTACCAGCTACAGGGGATTTATTACTGACCCCTGCTATGGCCAAACACAGCAAAGCGCAAATGCCGGACGCCTTGTATGACGAGATTTCTGGTCAGGCAGGTCATTTGGATGGATTGTTAAATATTCAAAGCGAAGCAGAACAAATCCGGCAGTTTTTAGCTCAGTAAATTCTTCCATCACCAGTTCTACCCACCCTGTAGAGGTTGCCTGCCTCTGGTTCAGCTAAAGCTTCTGCTTTAGCTGTTTT
>CAMLSF010000231.1 GCA_946482615.1 uncultured Chromatiaceae bacterium
ATGGCCACTCAACTGGCGGAGCAACTCAATGCAGATTCTGCTCAAACTACGCAAAGTATGATTGGTTTAGGGCTGGTATTGTTATTGGCTTTTGTGCTGTTGATGGCTGTGGGTTTAAAAACAGCTACTGCACCTATTGTCCAAATGAGTCTGCTGATGAAAGAACTGGCGGGGTCGGAGGGGGATTTAACCAGGCAGTTAACTCAAAGCCAGCATCAGGAACTGAATGATATGGCCGATGGTTTTAATTTATTTACTGCCAAATTACGCTCCATGATCAACAACTTAAAAGAATCATCCAGGCTGATGCAGTATCAGTCGGAGCAAATGGTAAAAACCACAGATCAAACCAACAGTTCTGTCAGTATTCAGGCCAGTGAAATTCAGAATGTGGCTTCTGCTATGCATCAGATGTCGGCGACAGCCCATGAAGTAGCCAATCTGGCGAGCAGCACAGCACAAGGGGCTCAGCAATCCCTGGAGGCTTTAACTTCGGCCAATCAGTTATTCCAGAATACAGTGGAAGCTTTTAAAGCTGTGTCTGTTGAATTTAATCACACCAGTCAGGGTGTGAATGAAGTGGCGCAAAGCAGCCAGAAAATTAACGGTATTATTGATGTGATCCAGGCCATAGCGGAGCAAACCAACTTACTGGCATTAAATGCCGCTATTGAAGCCGCACGGGCAGGGGAGCAAGGCCGTGGTTTTGCTGTGGTTGCAGATGAAGTGCGTTCACTGGCGGCCCGCACGCACAGCTCCACCGATGAAATTAAAAACCTGATCCATGCTTTGCAGCAACAAGTATCAGCTGCCGTGCAGCAAATTCATACCAATACGGCAAAGGTCACCAGCACCTTGCAGGAAGCTGAAAGTTCGTATGAAAAACTGTCCTTAGCCACTGCTGGTATTTCCACCATAGCGGACAACGCCTTTCAGGTGGCGTCAGCGGCCGAGGAACAAAACCAGGTCAGTGAAGAAATTAACCGTAATATCACAGCCATAGATGATGCAACTAAGGCATTGAATCAATTGGCTAAACAAAACCTGCTGATCAGCAAAGAAATTGACAGCATTACCGGAGCCATGGATGCTCAACTGGCGCAGCTGCGTTGTTAAGTTGAGGCAAAGCGAGTGAAGAAGTGGTTGTTTATGTTGTGTGCCCTGTCAGTTTATGCTCAGGCAGGGTCCGATACAGTACGACTGGCCAGTTTAGACTGGCCACCATACACCGGAGCTGCATTGCAGCATCAAGGTGAAACCTCAGTGCTTCTCCGGCAGGTATTTAAGGCGATGCAACTGGACGTACAGACGGAGTTTTTACCCTGGTCCAGAGCCATTCGCGCCAGTGAAAAACCAGGTGCTTTATATGCCGGTTATTTTCCTGAATACCAGACTCAAAACTCCAGCTTTATTTTGTCGGATAGTTTGGGTAGCAGCGAATTGGGTTTTGTGGAAGCTACAGCAAAACCTTTGGGTCAACTCAGTCTGGGGCTACTGCCAGGATTACAGCTGGGCGTAGTACAAGACTATGTGAATTTAACACTGGTTGATCAAATGATTGCCCAAGGTCAATTGAGACCACAACCGGCACTTTCTGATAGGCAAAATATTCTCAAAGTAGCATTAGGGCGGCTGGACTTAGCTGTGATAGATCGCAGAGTGTTGCTCTATTTGCTTGAGCATGATGCTGAAGTAAAACGGCTGGCCACAGGCAAAGTACAATTTAACGACAGTTTAACCGAACTGAAAAGTTTGCATCTGGCGCTTCGGCGTGAACCTGCTCATCAGCTATTAATAGAAAAATTTAATCAATATTTACAGAAGGTTAAAGATGGATCTATGGTCAATCCAGCTGTCAGTGATTAGCTTTTAGTTGCTGAAAAACTCAGTGGCATTATTGATTTTATAAAGTGAAAAGGCGCTGTTGGCGCCTTTTCACTTACAACTGCGGCTCCATTTAAAACTTCAGCACCACAGACTCCAGCGGCGCCAGTTCAATCTGTACTGAAGCAGTATCGCCTGTCACTTTTAACGAGGCCTTACGTTCAGATAACAGATCTTTAAGCTCATAATCGCCTTTGCCCAACTGCCATTGTTGCAGTAATTCCTGGGGCAGTGTTAACGCAAAGCTGGAGGCAGTTGTGGCGAAATTACTGGCCACTATCACTTTGGTTTTGTCGTTAAAACGGGCGAAGGCATAGGTTTTATCGTTGTAACCTGGAGTGCCTTTGTTGGCTGTATGCAGTTCCTGATAAGCGCCGTTAAATACAGCTTCTGTTGCCGATAAGGTCATTAATCTGGCATAAAACTCACGCAGCTGTTTTTGCTCAGGGGTTAGTTTTCCGCCGTCAAATTTGCCGTCATTAAGCCAATTCTGATGAGCCGGAACTCCTGCATAGTCAAAGATAGTGGTGCGGCTTGGGTCGCCAAAACCAGAGTCTAAAGCACCGGTTTCACCGACCTCCTGACCAAAATACAACATAGTAGGGGAGCTGCTGATTAACGCAGACACCACCATGGCAGGTTTGGCTTTGTTGGCATCACCGGCAAATTCAGGGGCAGCGATACGCTGCTCGTCGTGGTTTTCTAAAAAGTGCAGCATATGGTGTTCAATATCGGCCATGCCCTGTTGCACAGTGGCGATAGCATCTGTGCTGCCTTTACCTTGCATCACTAATTTTAAGCTGTCGTACATTTCCACTTTATCGTACAGGTAATCCATTTTGCCCAGACGAATATAGTCGCGGTATAAGCTGGGGTTATAAACTTCAGCCAATAAAAAAGCGTCCGGGTTTTTGCTTTTAATGCTGGAGTTTAAAAAGCTCCAGAATTCGACAGGCACCATTTCAGCCATATCAAAACGGAAACCATCGACGCCTTTATCCAGCCAGTAAAAGGCGATATCACGGAATTTCAGCCAGGAGTTGGGGACGTCTTTGCCTTGCCAGAAAGCGGCATGCTCCTGCACTGATTTATCGGCGTAGTCGGCCGGCAGACGGTCAAAATCGTAGCTGCCGTCTGGTTTAACACCATAGTTTACTTTGACGGTTTCGTACCAGTCGTTAAAGTCCGGCTGTGCTAAACGTGAGCCATTGCCTGTCCATTTGGCCGGGTTTTCGTCAAATTTGCCATCACTGAGTGGATGAGCTTCGCCACCTAAAGGCTGGTAACCGTTTTGTGGTTTGGGGACCTGAAACGGCTGGCCAACCACGTAATAGAAGTTATTGTCGCGTTTGTATTCGACGCTGGTGTCATCATTGGCACCAAAATCTTCGATGCCAGCTGGTTTATCTAAAGATTTGTAATGGCGTGCCACATGGTTAGGCACTATATCAATAATGACTTTTAAACCCTGGGCATGAGTGCGGTTCACCAGCGCCTGAAATTCCTCCAGTCGTTTGGCTGGGTTGACCGCCAAATCCGGGTTAACGCTGTAATAATCTTTGACCGCATAAGGTGAACCGGCCCGGCCTTTGACGACATCAGGGTCGTCATGGCTGATACCATAAGCACTGTAATCGCGGATCACGGCATGATGCAGTATGCCGGTATACCAGACATAAGTGGCCCCCAGCTCTTTAATCCCTTTTAATGCCGCTTCGTTAATATCGTTAAATTTGCCGACACCGTTTTGTTCTATCGTGCCCCAGGGCTGATTAGTGGCGTTGCTATTGCCAAACAAGCGGGTGAACATCTGATAGACCACCACTTTGCCTGCTGGTGCTGCTGCAGGCTCAGTGGCTTGCGCTGGTTTTTCTACAGCAGGTTGTTGAGCGACTGTCTGATTTTCCACAGGAGCTTTACCGCAGGACGCCAATACAGCAAAGGCCAGAGCGCTGAGCAGTAACTTGTTGCTTTTGGAATAAATAGATAGATGCATCTTTGTCTGGTTCCATATCGTTTTTCCTTATGCTAACACAGCCACTCCGTCAGGCTTTTTTCCTGCATACGTTTTCATAAGCCGGCTATTCCAAAGCCAACACGTTATTTAGCCTCTATCCGCTTTAAGCGTTGGATAAAACGGTCTATATGCTCTTCGTCTTTAGCATCTATATGATATTTCTGGTGAAAACCTAAGGTGACAGTCACTTCATCCGCAACAAAATACAAATCGTAACCATCAAAACCACTGGCTATGGTCATGCCATCTAATTCAAAACCTTTACCAAAGGGCGTGTCCACCGCTACACCTTGTTGCTCCACTTTGCTAAATACTTTCATCAGTAATTTTGCGTCTATTAAATTTTGCATAAGTTGTCCAAAGTAGCTGCGCTCTTTTGCGTCAGAGCAGTTAATAAAGGTATAGTGCCGTTACGAAAAAAAGGAGTCCACGGATGCAAATAACTAAAAAAACATTACTTATCAACGCTCTTTCTTTATCTTCTTGCCTTATTTCATTGTCTGTTTCTGCTGCACCAAGCCAGGCGCAATTGCAATTTTTTGACCAGTTAAAAGCCCTTTGTGGTAAAGCTTTTGCTGGCAAAACGACAGTGGATAACCAGCCAAGCCCGGCTTTTAGTGGTGAGATGCTGATGCATGTGCGCGATTGCAGCGACACACAAATTCAGGTGCCTTTTGTGGTTGGTGAAAACCGCTCCCGCACCTGGATTATTACTAAAACCGACTCAGGCCTTAAGCTGCAACATCAACATAAGCATCAAGATGGCACAGATGATCAGTCTACTCTGTACGGTGGCCATACTTCTACATCAGGCTGGGCTGAAGCTCAGAGTTTTCCGGCCGATGACTATTCAAAAAACCTCTTTATCAAAACCAAAACACCCCAATCAGTTGGCAATACCTGGCATATGTATTTATACCCTAATGAAAGTTTCAGTTACCGCTTAACCCG
>CAMLSF010000232.1 GCA_946482615.1 uncultured Chromatiaceae bacterium
TCCAGTTCACCCGATAACAACTGTTTTTCAAACAAGGCGTTTTCGCCCACATAAGAGGCGACCATTTTTTTGATTTGGCGATCTTCTAATAAAATGCCTAAACCAAAACCATCAACACCACAGTTGTTGGAAACCACAGTTAGATCCCGGGTGCCCATCTTTTTGATCTGAGCAATCAGGCCTTCAGGAATACCACATAAACCAAAACCACCGGCTATCACTGTCATGCCATCGGTCAGGCCCGCCAGCGCTTCTTCGTAGCTGGTCACAACTTTATTAAACCCTGCCATTTTGTATCCTTTATCGATGCTATGTATAAATTAATTCTGCTGGCATTTGGCCTTTAGCGCCAATCCTACTTTAGAACTAGGAGCCTTGCCCAACTGTTCGCTGATAAACCAGCCGATAGGGGCCAGCCGTTGTAAATCAACACCAGTTTTGATGCCAAGGCCATTCAGTAAATAAACTACTTCTTCAGTGGCCACATTGCCTGACGCACCGGCGGCGTAAGGACAACCACCTAAACCTGCGACCGAACTGTCGACCACAGCAATACCCCGTTGTAACGCGGCGTAAATATTACTTAACGCCTGACCATAGGTATCGTGAAAATGCACCGCCAGTTGTTCGACCGGAACAACGTCAAGCACAGCGTCCAGCATGGCATTAACTTTAGACGGAGTGCCAACACCTATGGTGTCGCCTAACGAAATTTCATAGCAGCCCATATCCAGCAAGGCTTTGGCAACCCGTGCAACTTCCGCTGGTGCAACCTCACCCTGATAAGGGCAACCGACCACACAAGAGACATAACCCCGCACTTGAATGCCATCCAGTTTGGCCTGCGCCATCACAGGGGCAAAACGCTCAAGACTTTCCGCTATGCTGCAGTTGATATTTTTTTGGGTAAAAGCTTCAGATGCAGCACCAAACACCGCTACTTCAGTGGCACCTGCTGCTTTGGCTGCTTCATAACCCTGCAGATTGGGGGTCAAGGCTGTGTAATGAATCCCTGCTTTACGGCTGATTTGTGCAAATACAGCAGCAGAATCAGCCATTTGTGGCACCCATTTCGGCGAGACAAAAGCGCCGGTTTCAATAGTGACAAGACCAGTTTCCGCTAAGCGATTGACCAGCTCAACTTTGGCCTCCAGCGACACGGCTTTTTCATTTTGCAGACCATCGCGTGGGCCTACTTCAACAATCCGCACTGCTTTGGGCAAATCTGCTGTATGTTGTGGGTTTAAAGTCAGTGACATCTTGTTCTCCAAATCAGCCTGTTAGTCCGCCGCGGTAAAATCAACCAGCTGAGCGCCGTCTTTGACTAAATCACCAGCGGCATAAAACAGCTGATTGACCACACCATCTTTTGGCGCTTTGATGCTGTACTCCATTTTCATCGCTTCCATCACCAACAGCGTCTGGCCTGAGCTGACGACCGCACCTTTTTCGACCATCACAGCCACTATAGTGCCGTTCATCGGCGCTGTCAGGCTACCTGCTGCTGCGCCATCATCAACCACAATTTGCACTTGAGTCTGGTAAACAAAGTCGTAACGCTGATGTTTAATAAACACCGATACGATGTCCTGATACTGGCTAACCCGGACTTTGACCTGATGGCCATTTAAATTGGCCTGCAGTTCATCACCCCGTAAGCTGGCTGTGGCTGGGGTGGTGACGCCTTGCTGGGTTAAGCTCAGGTTTTTGCCTTCAGAACTGATGCTGACCAGACGGGGTTCATCCTGATACAGCAGCGGGAAAGACACAGTGGCAACTTCATTTAAACGCCAGCCAGAACACAAAGCCCATGGGCTTTGATCGTCCACATTGTCTGAACGCTCTTTTAATAACAGATACAAAGCCGCCAATAAACTGGCCTGTTCGCTTTCGGATTGACCAGGTGCAAATAAGGATGCTTTATGTCGTTCAATAAAATGCGTATCCAGCTCTGCTTTGGCAAAAGCAGGTTGCTCGACTAAACGGGTTAAAAAATTCAGGTTGTTTTTTACACCAGCAATACGGTAATCATCCAAAGCACGTAACATACGGGCTATAGCGCGGTCACGGTTTTCATCCCAGACAATCAGCTTGGCAATCATAGGATCGTAAAAAGGCGAGACTTCGTCGTTTTCGACCACGCCCGTATCGACCCGCACATAACGGCTGGCTTCAGGCTGGCGTAAATAGGTCAGTTTGCCTGTAGCTGGCAGGAAATCATGATCCGGGTCTTCAGCATAAACCCGCACTTCAATGGCATGGCCATCAATAGTGATTTGATCCTGAGTTAAAGGTAAAGGCTGACCACTGGCGACCAATAGCTGCCATTTCACCAGATCCTGACCTGTGATCATTTCAGTGACTGGATGTTCAACCTGCAGACGGGTGTTCATTTCCATAAAGTAGAAAGAGCCGTCTTCATCAAATAAAAACTCCACAGTACCAGCGCCCTGATAAGCGATGGCTTTGGCTGCTTTGACTGCTGCTTCGCCCATGGCTTTACGCTGATCGCTGCTGAAATGTGGTGCTGGTGCTTCTTCAATCACTTTCTGGTGGCGGCGCTGAATAGAGCAGTCGCGCTCTGCTAAATACACAGCATTGCCAAAACTGTCAGCAAACACCTGAATTTCAACATGACGGGGTTTGGTCAGGTAACGTTCCATCAGCACTTTGTCATTGCCAAAGCCGTTTAAAGCCTCACGTTTGGCGCCCGCCAAAGCTTCGGCAAATTCGCCACTGTTCCAGACCACACGCATACCTTTACCACCACCGCCGTAAGCGGCTTTCAGTAACAGCGGATAGCCGACTAAATCAGCTTGTTGCTGCAGAAAAGCAGGGTCCTGATTGTCGCCATGATAACCAGGCACTAAAGGTACACCGGCTTTGGTCATAATCTCTTTGGCGGCGCTTTTGCTGCCCATAGCAGCAATAGCAGGCACTGGTGGGCCAATAAAGACCACACCAGCCTCCGCACAGGCCTCTGCAAAACCTTCGTTTTCAGATAAAAAGCCATATCCAGGGTGCACTGCTTCGGCACCACTTAATTTGGCTATTTCCAGAATTTTATCTGCACGTAAATAGGATTCTTTACTGGGCGCCGGGCCTAATAAAAAAGCTTCATCGGCCATATGCACATGACGGGCATTGGCGTCTGCTTCTGAATAAACAGCCACACAACGAATGCCCAGTTTATGGGCGGTTTCTATCACACGGCAGGCGATTTCGCCCCGGTTGGCGATCAAAATTTTGCGAAACATCAGTCTGTTTTTCCTTATTCTGACCGGATCCAGGCCGGAGTACGTTTTTGTAAAAAGGCCGTTAAGCCTTCCTGACCTTCAGCTGAAACCCGGATAGCGGCAATGCGCTCAGAGGTGTCGGCTATCAGTCTTTGATTAATAGGCTGATTGTGAACCGCTGCCATCAGCTCTTTGGCAGAGCGTAAGGCGGCAGGGCTGTTATTCAGTAAGATGCCAACAAAATGTTCTGCAGCCGCATCAAGACCACCGGTTTCAACCACTTGATGCACTAAACCTAAATTCAGCGCTGTCGCTGCATCAAAACGCTCTGCCGTTAAAAAATAACGGCGGCTGGCACGTTCACCAATAGCACGCATCACGTAGGGGCTGATCACCGCCGGTATTAAACCAATTTTGACTTCACTTAAACAAAAGCTGGCGCCTTGTTCGGCAAGGGCTATATCGCAGCAGGAGACTAAACCCAAAGCACCACCAAAAGCCGCACCTTGTACCAAAGCTATAGTGGGGGCAGGGAAGCTATCCAGCAGACGCATCAGCTCTGCAAGCTGACCTGCATCTTCTAAGTTTTGCTGATAGTTTTTCTCCGCCATAGAGCGCATCCAGTTTAGATCGGCGCCTGCACTGAAGTTTTTACCCAGGGATTTGAGCAGCAACAGCCGTACAGCAGGGTTAGCAGCCAGACTGTTTAGCGCATCGATCAATTCGGCAATCATGTTGTCGTCAAAAGCGTTATGCACTTCGGCGCGGTTTAGCACCAGCTCTGCAACACCAGCTGCATTTAACGAGGTCGTAATAGTGGTATAGTTTTGCATTGTATTGACTCCTGGCCCTTACATCCGGAACACGCCAAATTTAGATTCGGCGACAGGGGCATTCAGCGCTGCGCTCAGTGCCAGACCAACTACCATACGGGTTTGAGCCGGGTCTATAATACCGTCATCCCACAAGCGCGCACTGGCGTAATAAGGGTGACCTTGTTGCTCATACTGAGCGACAATAGGCTGACGAATAGCTTGTTCAGCTTCGGCTGTCAGGCTTTCGCCTTTGCGGGCTAAGGCATCTTTAGTCACAGTCGCCATTACACCGGCGGCCTGTTCACCACCCATCACAGAAATACGGGCATTAGGCCACATCCACATCATGGTCGGATCGTACGCCCGGCCACACATGCCGTAGTTACCAGCGCCATAAGAGCCGCCTATTAATACGGTAAATTTCGGCACATTGGCGCAAGACACAGCCATCACCATTTTGGCGCCGTGTTTGGCAATGCCTTCGGCTTCGTATTTTTTGCCGACCATAAAGCCGGTGATGTTTTGCAGGAACAACAGCGGGATTTTGCGCTGGGCACAAAGCTCAATAAAGTGCGCACCTTTTTGTGCTGATTCAGAAAACAAAATGCCGTTATTGGCCACTATGCCAATAGGCTGGCCAAAAATGCGGGCAAAACCACAGACTAAAGTCGCGCCATAAAACTGTTTAAATTCGTCAAAGTCAGAGCCGTCGACAAGTCGGGCTATCACTTCACGCACATCAAAAGGCTTTTTCAGGTCTGTGCCGACTATGCCGTACAGCTCGCTGGCATCATAAAG
>CAMLSF010000233.1 GCA_946482615.1 uncultured Chromatiaceae bacterium
AAAAGCACCTAATTTGCACAGGCGCTCCACTTCTGCCTGGATATTATCGGTTTCAATATCCAGATGAATATGGCTTGGATGTTCAACTTTTTGCAGCAATAGTCTGGGCTCAGAGGTTGGGTTATCCAGATAAGCATAACGCTCAGCCCAGTCAGGATCGGAAGGCAACTGTGGATAACCCAGCGCCTGACTCCAAAAGTCTGTGGCTGGCTGAATATCATCCACCTGGCTGTCCAGAACAAAAGCGGCTAAGCGACTTTTATGCATCCTCTGTTTCCTCTTTATTGTGGCCAGTTGCTGCCAGCGTCACAGTTTTCGACCCAAAGCACATTGTTACGTGAATCGTTATTGATATAAACCTGATTGACAGCAGACTGAGGATAGACCAGACCTTCCCCACAATCCGCACTTTGACCAGGCCCTACCACAATTTTGCTGCCGACTTTTAACGTGCAACTACTCATTTGGTTTAATACACTCCAGCCAGGGCAAATGGCATTCTCTTCCCTGTACTGCTCTGTTGGCCCCTGCGGTAAGTTAAAAGACCACCAACGGCCGTATAAAGTGTAACTTTTGGCCTGATCCCAGACTCTGTACACTGTCACTGGCGCTGTTGCGACAAAAACCTGTCCCATGCAAAGTTGACCTTTGTTTGGTTCACCTAAAGCAGATTTTAATAACTCCGGATCTGAAGTGGCTTCCAGCCCCGGAGCGGGAGCCTGAATAGTCCCGACACAATGAGCGGACTGTTCCGTAGCAGGTGATTTAGTCAGTGCAGAAGTCGATGAAGGTAAAGTGCTACAACCTGCCAGCAGCGACGCCGCCAGCAACATCCATAAGTGGGTAGTATAAAAACGCATGGGCTAGACTCCTTGTTTTTTAACGTCAGCGGGACGCCTGATTAAGATGTACACTAATCAGGCACAAGAAGCAGCTTAGCCTAAAAAATGCGCTGCTGGCCAGCGCAGATAAAACTATTTCAGGAGCAAAGACTATAAAGTTAAAGGCGTTTTTCCATAAAGACACTTAAAGGATCCAACTGATAAGAACCAAAAGGTGTTCTGTACTGGTACCCTGACTTTTCATACAAGCCCAAAGCTTCAGGCTGAGAAATACCTGTTTCAAGCCGGGCCAGCGGGATCTGTTGTTGTTGAAGATGCTGTTCCAGCGCCTGCATCAGCTGTTTTGACACCCCCAGTCCTCTGAAGCTTTCCAGCACATAAAGCCGCTTTATTTCGCCATAACTGCCGTCATCATGCAGTATTTTAACTGCACCACAGCCTGCCAATTCGCCATCCAGATAAGCACCTAAAAACAGGACATTAGGCAAAGCCAACGCAGTGGGGCTTTCCATATGATTACTTTCAGCCGGGTATAAAGACGCCATATAGGCATCGGATAAAGCCAGCAGATGGGCTGCCGGAGCGGATAAAGGATCAAGAGCTTTGATATGCATACAAAGATTCTGCGCTGCTAAAAAGAGGCTGCTATTCAAACAAAAACAGCACTACCCACGCAACGCTTTTTACTGTCATAAGGGGAAAACGCAAAAAATCAGCGAACAGTGGCTTAATCGCAGCCCTTCAGATAACTGCAGCTATGCTGTTTGGCATGCTGCTGTACTACTTCAATAATGCGCTGATGATCAGCTGAAGCCGCGGACACAACAAAATAGGCATCAATTTCTGCCAGTTTTTTTTGTTTTAAATCAACAACATCAGTTGGCTGCTGAGCGGCATAAGCGACAAAAGGCCCCTGATAACTAATCAGGTGTTGTGTACGTTGGTGCAAAAATAATTGAATGGCGCTGATGCTGTCTGGCATATCCACCAGTTGATAACCTTGTTGCAGTAGTTGCTGACGCTGACCTAAATAATCAAAAGAGCGGATAGCTGCTACTGTTTTGTCTTGTGGTGCGGTCGAGCTCAGGGCGTGGCTGTACAACATCAGCTGCATCGGCATGTAAGCAGGTTCAACAAAGCTATGTTTTTTACTGATAGCTGCTGTGGTTTTTATATTGATACTAAAATCCACCTCCCCCTGGTCCAGCAGTAAATACATCCGGGCCGGCGTAGTACAAACGGCTTTTAACTTAAAACCTGCTTCGGCAAAAATGCGCTGCGCCAACAAATAACCTTCGCCGGCACAACTTTTGCCATCAGCACTGACGACAAAGTCTGGCGGAAAATTATGAATGCCCATGCGCAGGATTTTATCTGGCGAAGCTATGGGATCTGCCAGCACCGCAGGCAGCATAAACAAAGCCAAAACTAACAGCAGTTTGTGTTGCATAACAGGACTCTTTAAATAGAGATCAGAGTCCGTGACTCTGATCTCTACACTGTTAAGCTAATGCAGCCAAAGCGCCTTCGTAGGAAGGTTCATCCGCCGTTTCAGCCACTTGTTCTGTGTACAACACTGTACCGTCAGTACCTACCACCACAACGGCGCGGGACAATAGACCGGTCAGAGGGCCAGTGGTGAAAACCACTCCATAATCTTTGCCGAATGAACTGCGGAAACTTGAACCATTTTTCACTTGTTCTAAGCCTTCAGCGCCACAAAAACGCGCCTGAGCAAAAGGCAAATCTGCAGAAACACACAAAACTGTGGTGTTGCTTAAACCCGATAAAGCTTTGTTAAAAGTACGGACTGACGTAGCACAAGTTGGCGTGTCCACGCTTGGGAAAATATTCAGCACCAGACGCTGACCAGCAAAATCTGCCAGTTTCACGTCCGCTAAACCTGCACCTGTTAAGGTGAAATCAGGGGCTTTGCTACCCACTGCCGGCAGCTCGCCAATAGTCTGAAATGGATTACCTTTTAATGTTACTGTGGCCATGAGTCGGCTCCTTTAGGTTAAAAAATCGGGTTGGTTAATAAATCAGGGAGTATAGGAAGCACCAAAGCCTTTTTTCGGTTTTTTTGGTTTTTCCTGAGCAGTAATGGCCAGCTGATAACTCATCATCTGGCCTTGTTTAATTTCTACCTGTTGCGTCACCCAATCGGCATTTTGCCAGGGATGCCAGAGTTTCAGCTGATAAGTGCCGTCGGGAATGTCGTGAAAAGTCACCTGACCTTTAGTATCTGTGACCTGTAAAAACGGGCTGTCACCCACATAAATATAAGCCTGCATATAGTCGTGAATGTTACAACCTAAAGCGACAATACCTGCCTGATCAAACAGCACCGGCGCTTCAGGTTTGTTGGCATACAGCTTTAATTCAAATACTTTGGCGGGTGAAAAGGAATACACATGATGCCGGGTCTTATCCATATTCGGAAAGTCGACCTCTGTTCCGGTTTGATAGGCAGAAACAAAAGGAATAAAAGTCAGGTCCTGTTGTTTCACCTCGGCCTTTTTTTGTGAAAATGTTTTATTGGCCGGGTTAAGCAATTCAACCACTGCATCTTCCAACGGCTTGCCCTGATGATCAGTGACAGTCAGCTGCACCTGAGCCACAACTACAGTGCTAAAACAAAGTAACAGGATTCCAGACAAAACAGGGGCTAAAAAGGTCATTCGATCATCACTCCGGGAGCCAGAGAAGGCCAAAGTGTGCCTAAACTAAAGCAGTTTAGGCTTCTTGTCATCATCTGCCAGAGAAAGCAGCAGAAACTTTGTTGTCTGCGGGTTTTTCCCGGTTCATTCAAACTGCTACTATCAAGGCAGAATAAAAAATAAGGAACACAGGATGTCGCCCACCCGCCCGACTCTTTTTTGTATCAGCCTGATACCAGCTCTGCTTTTCAGTACCACAACACCAGCTTCTGAACAGCTGAGCCTGCAGGGACGCGGCGAATTTTACCTGAATAAACAAAATGATACAGCCCATTATTTAGCACCATGGTGGCAAAAAGGCACAGGCCAGTTTGCTTATCACACCGATGCAGGTGCCGGACCTCAGTATCTGGTTGCTTGGCTTGATACCGATTCTGATTTTTCAGCCACAGTGCATGCGCAGTGGCACAGGGCGCCTGAAGCCGGAGTTGATGTCACAGAAGCCTGGCTGAACTGGAGTCCACTGCCTGTTGCAGGCTACAGACTGCGTGGCAGAGCGGGTTTGTTTTACCCGGCCATGTCGCTGGAAAATACCGATCTGGCCTGGACTTCACCTTATACCCAGACATTCTCGGCTATTAACAGCTGGATAGCCGAAGAAATTAAAACCAGAGCTGTTGAATTCTCAGTCAGCCGTCCCGGTCGTTTTTTTAAATCCGACCATAGTCTGCAGTGGGTGGGAGCTTTGTTTCAGGGCAATGATCCAGCCGGTTCCATCTTAACCTGGCGCGGTTTTGCTTTGCATAACCTGCAAACCGGTATTGGGGAGCGGGTCGATTTTGCCAATTACCTCAGCATAGCCACGGGCGGGCCTGTGGAAAAACAACCGGCCTGGGTCGAGCCGAACCGCGAGCTGGACCATAAAACTGGCTACTACAGCGGACTGCACTGGCAATATAAAGATCAGACTGAAGTCCGGCTTTACTGGTACGACAACAGAGGCGAACCCACCACCTTTAAAGCAGGTCAGTACGCCTGGGATACGCGTTTTCTGAGCCTGGCCTTACAACATCAACTGACAGAGCAGTGGCGGCTGCTGGCGCAGTATCTGAACGGTGATACCGCCATGGGACAAAACACAGTAGTAGCGGATTATCGCAGCCATTACCTGATGCTGAACTACCAGCAGGAGCAGCACAGCCTCAGCGCCCGTTATGACCATTTTGAAGTGACAGACAAAGATCAGACGCCTGCCGATGATAACAATGGCAAAGGTCATAGCTGGACTTTGAACTGGACTTATCAGTTGA
>CAMLSF010000234.1 GCA_946482615.1 uncultured Chromatiaceae bacterium
GCTTTAACAGCCTATCCACCAAACTAAACCACTTCTCTGTGGTCTGCGTATAACAAGGTCTATTGATCACAAGCGGCGAGAGCTTTTATGTTAACTGAATCTGCTTTAGTGGTGCGCAGCGCTCTGGAAGCTGCCGGGCTGGAAACTCCTATGCTGGATAATGGCTTGTCCGCCGCTCAGAAAAAACAGCGTTTAACTGAATTGATGACGCAAGTGGTGCAAACCCTTGGCTTGGATTTGAGTGACGATAGTCTGGCGGAAACTCCGGCCCGTATTGCCAAAATGTATGTCGATGAAGTGTTTTCCGGTTTGGATTACGGCACTTTTCCAAAGATTTCGATGATCGACAATAAGATGCGTGCTGAAGAAATGGTCAAGGTGCAGAACATTAGTTTTACCAGCACTTGTGAGCATCATTTTGTCACTATAGATGGCACTGCCACTGTGGCTTATATACCGGGCAAAACCATTATTGGTTTGTCGAAATTAAACCGTATAGTGCGGTTTTTTGCGCAGCGGCCGCAGGTGCAGGAGCGGTTAACTCAGCAAATTCAGGTGGCTTTACAGGCTTTGTTGGGTGTGAAGGACGTGGCTGTCAGCATCGACGCTGTGCATTATTGTGTGAAATCCCGGGGTGTGATGGATACCAGTTCAAGCACCAAAACTATGGCTTTGGGTGGCAAATTTAAAGCAGATGCAATCACCAGGGCTGAGTTTTTATCGAAGTTTTAAACCCTTCGTCCTTGAAGCCGCAGCTTTGTTGGCTGCGTTCTCTCGCCCCAATCACATAGTGTCTCTATGTTCATGGGGACTCATTCGCTTGCCGCCGCGCTGCAGTCCCAATTACTTTGGGTTTTAACTGGCTGAGTTTGGTTGCAACTGGCACACTAGGCGTATTAATAGTTGCCAAAGGCGAATGCTATGTTAGCCGGTATTCATCATGTGGCGCTGATTTGCAGTGATTATCAGCGCTCCAAACACTTCTATACTGAAATTCTCGGCCTCAAAGTTCTGGCTGAGCATTACAGGGCCGAACGTTTGTCCTACAAGCTGGACTTGCAGTTGCCTGATGGTAGTCAGCTGGAGTTGTTTTCTTTCCCCAATCCACCGCCTCGCCCCAGCACTCCTGAAGCTCAGGGCTTACGCCATCTAGCTTTTCAGGTGCTGGATGTAGCGCAGATGGTGGCGCATTTAGAAGCCAGAGGTATTGAAGTCGAGCCTGTGCGGATTGACCCTTACACAGAGCGCTCTTACACCTTTTTTAAAGACCCTGATGGCCTGCCACTGGAGTTGTACCAAATAATGCCAGCTGAGCTGAGGCGCTAAAATCAAAGGGGTGCGCCGCTTTAGGTTGAACCGCCTGATAATCAAAGCCCAAAACGGCGGCCATTGTTGCTGCCATCTGGCCTTGTTGCCAGCTTCCATCTGTGCGGATTAAACCCGCAGCCGGAATACCGGGGCCCATAGCTGCCAACCAGATTTGTTCTGAGCCGGCAATTTGCGGGACCGGCCCTTTATAACCAGGCACAGCTGCACTTTTGCCATGAGAGCGCCACTGTGCCGCTTCGCCCCGGCCGTGATCTGTGCTGATCAGCAATGTGGTTTGGTCGCGGTAATAGGGGTCGTTTTGTAATTCCTGCCATAAGTCGGCAATAAACTGATCACTGCGGTGAATAGCCGCCAGATACTGATCATAGTGGCCCAAATGAGCAAAATCGTCTGCTTCACCCAGGGCTATATACAGCAATTTAGGTTTATGCAGGCGCAGATGCTCCAGTGCAAATTCCTGAGTAAATACATCCAGTCGTACTGAGGCAAAAGGGCTGGGTGTTTTGGCCTGCAACTGATTCAGATACTGTTGTTTTTCGCTCAGTTTTCCTTGTTCCGGCATAAAACCGGCATTCACCGTCAGGCCTGAACGTTTGGTATTTAAGATATAAGGAAACAGATCCCAGGAGCCAAAAGCCGCCACTTTGTGCTGCAGTTGTGGCTGTTGGTTTAACCATTCCAGCACTGTCACGTTCGGGTTGGCGACTTTGTTATTACTGCGAATTGACGGGTCGGAAAATCCAGCCAGTAATTCCTGATAACCCGGGTAAGAAATCTGATAAGGGTTGCTGACATTAATAGCTGAACCCAGAGTGCGGTTCCCGACAGCAACACCTTGCTGCAGCACAGTGTTATGCAAAAAAGGCATTAAAAGTTCAGGTTGGCCCGGTTTAAAGGCGCGGATCAACTCTGGTGTTTTCACCCACTGCGATTGTTGATAAAGGCTTGGGTCTGCTCCGGCAAACACTTCCTGCCAGCGCACTCCGTCTATGCTGACTAACACCACTTTAGGTTCAGCCTTCAGGCTCAGTGGCAGTAATAACAGCAGTGCCAGAATCCAGTTTAGTTTCATCGTTTTGCCCCAACAGCTGTGGATTGGGGCAGATCCTGCCAGCGGAACATGACAACAAAGCTTAAAACTGATGGCAATTCGGTGACATCAAGAGTATTCAGGCTAAAAAAGCTTGCGTTGCCGGGGCTCAGCGTCGAATATAGCCTTCTATAAAAATAGCCGTCTGGATGTGTATCTGGCGGTAATAAGCCCAGAAGGGCCTTTATCCAAGGTGCGTGTTTATGTCCGATTTTAGTTTTCAGCAGGCCTTTGAATGGCTCAGTTCCGCCATTGCCTCTGTAGTGTTTTATGCCATTCCTATCAATGGCTCTGCTTTACCTGTCACAGTGCTCTGGCTGGTGCTGGGCGCTATTGTCTTTACCTGTTATCTGGGCTTTATCAATATCCGTGGTTTTCGCCATGCAATACGGGTGGTGCGCGGCGATTACGCTGAGAAAACCGACAAAGGTGATATCAGTCAGTTTCAGGCCTTGTCAGCCGCTTTATCCGGCACTGTAGGCACAGGCAATATTGCCGGAGTGGCTGTGGCCATAGCTTTGGGTGGGCCAGGTGCGACCTTCTGGATGATAGTGGCGGGCTTTTTGGGCATGACCACCAAGTTTGTTGAATGTACGCTGGCAGTGAAATACCGGGTTTATAACGCCGACGGCAGCACGTCGGGTGGCCCTATGTATTACATCAAAGCGGCTTTGGATAAATATGGTTTGCCACGCTTAGGTAGTTTTTTAGCCGCCTTTTTTGCTATTGCCTGTGTGTTTGGTTCGGCCGGTTTTGTCCACGTCAATCAGGGCTTTTCGCAAGTCAAATTGGTGACAGGTTTTGATAATGCCTGGGTTTTTGGTCTGGTCTATTCATTTTTAGTGGGCTTGGTGATCGTAGGGGGTATTCAAAGCATAGCCCGTGTCACCAGTAAATTAGTGCCTTTGATGTGTGCTATTTATTTGTCGGCTGCTTTTGTGTTTTTAGCCATGAATGCGGGCGCTATTCCTGATGCTATCTGGACCATTTTGCGCAGCGCTTTTGCGCCTGAAGCTGCTTACGGTGGTGTAATAGGTGTGATTATTCAGGGCTTTCGCCGTGCTGCTTATTCTAATGAAGCAGGTATTGGTTCTTCCCCTATAGCCCATTCGGCGGCCCGCACTAAAGATCCTGTGTCTGAAGGTTTTGTCGGTTTGCTGGAGCCTTTTATCGATACCGTCATTATTTGTACTGTGTCTGCTTTGGTGATAGTGGTCAGTGGTGTTTATCTGCAGCCTGGTTTAGATGGGGTGCAAATGACGTCCGCCGCTTTTGGCTCAGTGTTTGACTGGTTCCCGCTGGTGCTGATGGTGGCATTGCTGCTGTTTGGTTATTCCACTGTAGTGAGCTGGTCTTTTTATGGCTTAAAGTCCTGGACTTACTTGTTCGGCCACAGCGATTTTACCCAGCGTAGTTTTAAAGTGTTGTTTTGTACTGTGGTGGCTATAGGGGCTGTGCCTAATATGCTGGCGGTGTTTGATTTTATCGACTCGATGATCTTTTTAATGGCAGTGCCGAATATCCTGGCGTTGTACTTGTTATTGCCGGAAGTGAAGCAGGATTTAAAAGCCTACCTGTTAAAACACAAGGGCTAAAATTCAAAGGCCAAAGAATCAGCCGAATACCCTAAATCATTGGAGTTGCAGTAAGGCGACAAGGGAGTGAGACCCCAGGAACATAGACCTCTATGTGACTGGGGCGAAGGAGCGCAGTCAACAAAACTGCAGCTTCAAGGATGACGGGATTACTTTGCCAGGTAAGCGTAGGCGGTGATGAAGGCCGTTTCCTGAAAACCTTTTAAGCCTGTTTCTTTAAAGTCGACAGGCACTGGATGGCGAGACAACTGCTCTTTAATAAAAGCGCTGGTCAAAATTTCAGTTTTGACATTAGTTAATAACTGCAAGGCCGCTTCCATCTTAAAACCAACAGCGCCACCTGCAAACTTGCCTTTTTGCGGCCGTTCACGAATCACAAAAGTGTCGATTTTGTAGTCTTCGGCCAGTTTGGCAAACACAAACTGAAATTTCTTCATTTGCTCGCTGTCCTGATCTTTGAGCAGTGGCAAACGCACAGTGCGGCAATCCGGAATATCAAACAGGCCACTATTGCTTGCCAATAAACATAAGATGGCTTCACTGCCTTTCATTTCAACACCACAAACGCGCATAGGAATATCTCTGACTAACTCAAGTTGGGCATATTATGACAGCTAAATAAGGAAAAACTATAGCCAAATATGCCGCAGCCCCATCCGTTGCCTCGCCCGTCTGGCGACAAGGGATTGAGACCCTGGGAGCATAGTCCACTATGCGACCCGGGCGAAAGCACGCAGTCAACGACGCTATGGCTGCAAGT
>CAMLSF010000235.1 GCA_946482615.1 uncultured Chromatiaceae bacterium
GGTAAGGGCATCTCCCGAAAGTTTTACAATTAAATCCAATCTAGATAGCCACTGTTTTGTGGTTCTTAGATCAAAAGACAAGTCTGCCGCCAGCCCTGAGATGAATTTACAAAACTCTTCTCTGCTTTGTTTTTCAAAAATATCTAAATGCTCGGATTCATAATAAGTAAAAACTGTATCCAGCTCACTTTGAGTTGAAACGTAACTTTGTAATGTTGGCGTTTCTAACTGAAAACTGGCATCAAAAAAGCGTTTTAGGTAGTTGTAGCTGCCAAACTTTTCACCATAAACCGCATTAATCGAATGCTGTAGCTGTTCAGAGTCAGTGGCAATGACAAAAAATATCTGGGGAATACCAAATACATGCTTGATCGCCTCCAACATTTCAATAGCAAAAGTTGGGCGGCAACGGTCCAATTCATCAACAAAGACAAACAAAGGGTAATTCAGGTTCGTTTTTGCTTTTTGCCCTATGATGCTGTCCAGCAGTTTGGCTATGGCCATTTTAAGATCGTCGACAGCCTCAGTTTCTTTGCTTACATTATCGAGCAGCATCGCTGTAGTTTTTGAGGCTAAATCAGCTATAGCGGATGCAGATTTTTTTGCTTCAAAATCTGCGCTTTCCATCACCTTTTCTAAGTCTATGCGAAACATGGCTTTAACCAGTTCTGGCCCTAATACCTTTGCTGTCGCAAATCCTTTTGATGTTTTTATTCTATCGCCAAGCCGTTTAGCTTGTGGTGACTGTTCCTGTAGGGTTTTGATTATATGCTGCAAAATAATCAGCAAAGGGCTGTCGTTATGGTCATATTTCCAGGCGTCTATATAAACTACGGGATGCTGGGTTTTTAGTGTTAAATACCAACGTTTTAAAAACCAGGTTTTTCCTGTGCCCCAAGGACAGTTCAGATTTAGCACATAACCGTTTTTCTTATGATTGGCCAAGCCAGTCAGAAACTTTGCTGTATCAGCACGGCCCAACTGATCAACAGGTAATTCCTCAGCTCGTTTTAACATGCCTACTGTAGGTGTGTAGCCGTCATTTTTAATGATCTGCGGCGTTTCTCCCGTTGGCCAACACACTGCTTTTGACCAATCAAAATCTAACTTTGTATGTTCTGCCATCGTCTGTCCCTGATTTGCTTTTCCACAGTGTGCCATGCCCATAGCTTGCTCTACAACTTGCTGTTTGGTCGTGTTGAGTATCGGGTAACCCTAATCTTTACGATCTCTTTACGCCCTTCCTTTTTATCCATCTGGAGACTTTACGCCTCTGGCCCCTAAGCTTTGCAGCGGATTGATACCACTGAGGATTGCCGAAATGGGCTGGTTGTTATTGATGTTGATTGGCGCCTTAAGCGCTTTGTTGATTTACGCCATGTTGGCACCGGAAAAGTTCTGAGGAGCCACTGATGGAAATTATGCTGATTTTAACTTTGGCTTTGCTGTTGGCATGGCCATTGGGCGCTTATATGACCGGGATTTTCTCCGGTCAAAAGCATTGGAGTGACAAAGTATTTGCTCCTGTTGAACACGGGATCTTTAAACTTCTGGGTATCAACGCCAGTGCAGGCATGAACTGGAAAAGCTACGGTATAGCTTTTTTAATCAGCAACCTGGTGCTGGGCGTCATCGCCTTTTTGCTGTTGATGTTCCAGCATCTGTTGCCGATGAACCCGGATGGCATTGGGCCGTTAAGCTGGGATTTAGCGCTGCATACGGCTGTGTCTTTTTTGACCAATACTAACCAGCAACACTATTCTGGTCAGGCTCAACTGAGCTATTTAAGCCAGGGTTTTCTGATTGTCACTTTGCAGTTTGTCACTCCGGCTATGGGTTTGGCGGTTTGTCTGGCGGTGTTACGTGGTTTGATGGGCGGTCGTAATTCTGCAGACGCAGCAGAAGGCGAAGAACGGGATTTAGGTAACTACTATCAGGACACAGTGCGTGCTGTGTTGCGTTTGATGTTGCCTTTAGCTGCACTGGTCGCGCTGTTATTAGCCAGTCAGGGTGTGCCTTCCAGTTATCAGGCCAGCCATACAGTTCCGGTAGTTGAACAAGGTCAGAGCCTGACTGAGCAAAAAATCCCATTAGGCCCTGTTGCCGCTATGGTGGCTATTAAACAACTGGGTACCAATGGTGGTGGCTGGTATGGCCCAAATAGCGCCAACCCATTGGAAAACCCAACCCCTGTGGCCAACGCTATTGAAACTATTGCCATAGTTTTGATCCCTATCGCTATCGTCTTTATGGCCGGTGGTCTGTTACGTCAACGTGGTTTTGCCAAAATGTCATTGGCTGTGATGGGCTTTTTAAGTTTGTTGTGTGTAGCTGCAGCCATTTACAGCGAACAGCAGCCAAATGCTGCCTTTAGTGGCTTAGCAGAGCAGGCAGGCAATATGGAAGGCAAGGAAGTGCGGTTTGGCACAGACTTATCCGCTCTCTGGGCTACTGTCACCACTCAAACCTCCAATGGTTCAGTCAATGCAATGCATGACTCGCTAAATCCTGTCGCAGCTTTGGTCACCCGCTCCGGCATGCTGATCAATGCCATCTGGGGTGGTATTGGTTGTGGTTTCGTCAACTTTATGGTCTACGTCTGGATAGCGGTGTTTATTGCCGGTCTGATGATAGGCCGCACGCCGGAAATCTTTGGTCGTAAGCTGGAAAAAACTGAAATCAGCTGGCTGGGTGTGTTGCTGGTATTGCCCAGTGCCGTGATTTTAACTTTTACCGCTATCACAGTGGCTATCCCAACCATTACCGGCAACAGCAACCCTGGTTTGCACGGTATTGCCCAGGTGTTTTATGAATACACTTCAGCTTTTGCCAACAATGGTTCTGGTTTTGAAGGTTTAGGTGACAACACGCCGTGGTGGAATATCAGCTGTGTGATAGTGCTGTTACTGGGCCGTTATTTACCGCTGGTGATCCCGCTGTTGATTGCAGGTTTATTGGCGAAAAAACGTCAGATCCCGGTCAGCAACGGTACCTTACCTCTGCATAACCTGACCTTTGCTGTCACTTTGGTCACAGTGATTTTAATCCTGAATTTCCTGTCCTTTTTACCTTCTATGGTGCTGGGCCCTATTGGCGAAGCACTGGAATTAACTTCAATTGCAGGTGATTTAAAATGAGTAATGCCTTAGCTCAGGCCAGCTTACAGGCTTTTGTAAAACTACAGCCACAACTGGCGATAAAAAGCCCTGTGATGCTGGTGGTATGGGTGGGTACAGTGCTGGCGCTGGGTATGACAGCCAACAGTGTAATCAAAGGCTTGGACTACGGCTTTGAACTGGCCAGCAGTCTGATCCTGTTTTTCACCTTATGGTTCGCTAACTTTGCCGAAGCTATAGCCGAAGCCCGTGGCCGCGGTCAGGCCGCCAGCTTAAAAGCCACCCGTCGTGATTTAACAGCTCAGTTGCTGCGTGAATCCGAAGAGCCTAAAGCTGTGTCCGCCAGTCAGTTAAAAGCCGGTGACAAAGTGCTGGTGGAAGCTGGCCAATTTGTACCAGCAGACGGTGAAATTATCCTGGGTGTGGCCACTATCAATGAGTCGGCCTTAACAGGTGAATCAGCGCCTGTGTTGCGTGAAGCCGGTACCGACCACTCAGGTGTGATTGCTGGTACCAAGGTATTAAGCGGTACTATTACTGTGATGGTGACGGCGGAAGCTGGTCATAGTTTCCTCGATAAAATGATCAGCCTGGTGGAAGGCACCAACAGACAAAAAACACCCAACGAGCTGGCGCTGACCGTGCTGTTGGCGGCTTTAACCTTAGTGTTTTTAATTGCTGTAGCGACCTTACCTGCCATGGCCGCTTTTGTTGGCATCGAACTGGACCTGCTGATGCTCATAGCGCTGGTGGTCTGTTTAATTCCAACCACTATTGCCGGTTTATTACCAGCTATAGGTATTGCCGGTATGAACCGCGCTTTGGCTGCTAATGTGATTGCCAAGTCGGGTAAAGCTGTTGAAGTCGCAGGTGATATAGATACTTTATTACTGGATAAAACCGGCACCATCACTTTTGGTGACCGTCAGGCGACTGCGTTTTTTGCGCTGCCTGGTGTGGCTCAGTCTGAACTGGTGCGTGGTGCTGTGCTGTGTTCAGTACAGGATCCAACACCTGAAGGGAAGTCTGTAGTGCGTCTGGCGCAGGAGCAAGGTGCCGCAGCTGAAACTCTGCCGGACAATGCCCAGTTTATTCCGTTCAGCGCCCAAACCCGTTTATCAGGTGTGCAACTGGATAACGGTGAACATTGGGTCAAAGGCGCTGCCGATGCAGTAAAAAAATGGGCACAAAGCCGCGGTCTGGCTGTACCTAACAACCTGGACCCTATAGTCACCAGAGTGGCGCAACAAGGTGCAACGCCATTAGTGGTGGCCAATCAGCAACGTATTTTGGGGGTGATCCAGTTATCTGATGTGATTAAACCTGGTGTGGCTGAGCGTTTTGCCGAGCTGCGCGCTTTAGGTGTGCGCACTGTGATGGTCACAGGTGACAACCCTATTACTGCAGGCGCTATTGCCGCTGCTGCTGGTGTGGATGACTTTGTGGCTGAAGCCCGCCCTGAAGACAAACTGGCGCTTATTCGTCGCGAGCAGGCTTTAGGTCGTTTAGTCGCCATGGTCGGTGACGGTACCAACGATGCACCTGCTTTAGCTCAGGCCGACGTCGGCTTAGCCATGAACTCCGGTACTCAGGCCGCCA
>CAMLSF010000236.1 GCA_946482615.1 uncultured Chromatiaceae bacterium
AAAAATTTGCCTAAGGTATAAGCCTGCAGCCAGTCAATTTGATAAGCGCCAAACTGCTGTTGCTGTTTCTGCTTAAACAGCTGAAATACCGCATCTGCGCCTTTTAACTCCCGCATTTGCGCTGCATCGGTAAAATAATCCGCATATAAATAACTTAAGCCTGCGTATAAAGCCGGTAAGGCGGTGCTGTAATGGGTTTCGTCAGGAAATTGTTGGTAGTTCCAGCCTAGTTGCGGGTGTTCGGCTTTTTTCAGGGCTGCTACTAACTCTGCCACGCCCATACCACGCTCATTGGCTAAAGACAAAAACAGCCTTTTGCTGCCGTTTTTTTCTGTCAAAAAGCCTTCAAACTTTTTCTGAAAACTGTAATCGTCAAACCAAAGGCTGGCGCTCATGGCTAAATAGGCCTGAAAGGGGCTGTCTTTTTGGATCAGCTCATACAAGCTGTATAAGCCACCTAATGAATAGCCCGCCAATATAAGCTCCGGACTGGTACGGTAGGTTTTTTCTATCTGAGGGAGCAATTCGGTATTCACAAATAACCGCATCGGCTCTATACCGCCATAGCTTTCGGCTCCCTCGCCTTGCACAGGCCAGGTGGTAGCTTTGACATAATCGTCCGGTCCTTCAGTGGCCACCCCTACTACAATCAAAGGTGGAATTTTTCCCATCTGAGTCAGATTTTTTACTGTGGCAGCCACATGGAAAAACTGAAAATCAGCATCCATAACATACAACACCGGATAACGCCGCTGCGGTTCTGCCTGATAGCGGCTGGGCAAAGACACGGAGTAACGACGCTGTTGTTTTAATACCTGAGATTGCAGCGTAAAGCTTTCGCCTAGGGTTATAACCTCCGCCTTCAGCTGGGCTGATGTGGTCATGAGACAAAACATCAAACACAACAGCACCGACAATTTTTTGTAAATCATTATGTTAAGCCTTTTATCCTGCTGAAAACTAAGGCAGCATAAGGGCAAATTTACAGCCTGGCAACATCAGCACCGGAGTCAGTTTTATGAAATATAAAATTAAACAAAAGATATTCAGCCTGACCGACAGCTTTACCATTGAAGATGAAAACGGCAACGAAGCCTTCAGCGCTAAAGGCAAGTTTTTCAGTATCTCCAGCAGTCAGACCCTGTTTGACAGCAGGGGGGCAGAGCTTTTAAAAATCAAACGTAAATACCTGACCATAATGCCAGCCTGCCGATTAATCTGTGCCGATGGCAGTGAGTGGCTTATCCGCAAATGTTTTTGGCCCTTCTGGACCAGTCGTTTTACTGTAAAAGGCCCGGCGGGTGAGCTGGAAATGCACGGTAATTTATGGCAACACGAATATAAAATCAGTCAAAACGGCAAAGTGCTGGCCGAAGTGTCCAAGTCCTGGTTTAGCTGGTCTGATACCTATGGCGTAGATATTTACGAGCCCAAATTAACTGCCCAGTTGCTGGCGGCCGTGATAGTGATAGACCGCATTCAGCATTCAGGCAAAAACTCTGTCGTAGACGATGATTAACAGATGCTGGTGCCCGTTCATTCAGGCACCAGATCCTGTTGTACATAAAAAGTCAGAGCGGTAAATACTTATTTAAAAAGGCATCTATAGCTTCAAAGGTTTGTTTGCGATGCGGTAAATAATCCAGATGATGGGTGCCATCTTCTATTTCAATATAGGTAAATACTTTCTTCTCATCGGCCAGCTCTTCTGCCATCATCCGGCTTTGTTTGACCGGCACACTGCGATCTTCAGTGCCATGTAATAACAACACCGGAACTTTAATTTGTTCGACCATATTCAGTGGCGAATTTTTCTCCAGCAAGTCGGTATCTTCGCCATACTGTTTTTTCGCCAGATTGTAACTGGTGTAGTTACGATGACTATACCTCTGCTCGCGCAAATCAGAAATACCGGCAAAACTGATAGCACACTGATACAGATCCGGTGTGCGGGCAGCGCCTAACAGCGCAGCATAGCCGCCGTAACTTGCGCCCATAATACAAATACGTTTAGGGTCGGCAATCTTTTGCTCAATCAGGTGCTGCACCCCATCGGTAATATCATCCTGCATCGCCATACCGTATTGACCAACTGCCTGAGTTAAAAACTGGTGACCATAACCACTGGAGCCCCTGAAGTTAGGCTGAAACACTTTATAACCTTTATTCACCAAATAAGCTGAGAAGGTGTCAAAACTGTTGGAGTCCTGAGAAAAAGGTCCACCGTGTGGCAACACCACCAGAGCACCGGGCCCTGTTTTCCCTTTTGGCACAGACAAATAACCTTCAATGCTCAGGCCATCCCGGGCTTTATAAGTGATTTTATCTTTATGAACCAAATTTTCCTCGTTCAGTCCGGGAAAGGTTTCAGCCAGAGGCAATAAAGATTTAGTGTTACGATCGCCCAGCAGATAAACACCAGGCGTAGTGGCATTAGTGGCATACACCAGATAGATTTTGTCATCCGAACTTAAATTGGTAATGTAATTCACTGTGTCAGGTAACACTTTGTCCAGGCCAGCCTGAAAGGCTTTAAATTCCTGATCCCAGAATAAACTGCCGGATGATTCATCACTGAAATAAATGCCAACAGGCTCATCTCTTGACGCTGAATAAATCAACGAACCTTCAATGTCATATACAGGGTGACTCAGGATCAGCTGACGAGGTAAATCAGCTTTGCTTAAATCCACTTTAAATACAGCTAAACGACCTTCATGGTTCGCTGAGATATACATATCTTTGGGGTCTTTGCCAAACCCAAGGATAGACACAGCCTGCTCAGAAAATGCCGGCCAGCGCCAGGCTTCCACCCACTCGCTTTGCCCGGGACGTAATACCCGGACTGAAGATTCGGTGGTTTTTTCGTTGTAGTCTGTACTGGCGCGGACCTGCCCTTGTCGGTCGACCAGCCAGGAGCGGACATTGGAACGTTGCCGTTGCACAACGCTGGCTTTGCCTGTTTTTACATTAACCTGATAGACAGTGTCATGACCCGCCATTTCCCGGTCCAGCCCAAGTAAGAAATGATCATCGTCCGGAAACCGTAATTTAATCACATCATCCTGAAACTGACTTTGGTGCTCTCCCCCTCTGACCGCTTTCACCATAGGCACCAGTTCGGCTCCGGCTTTAGCTTCCATCGAAAACAACCGGGTTTCAGTTGTTTTGACGCCCAGGCCGCGCACATCTCCATAGCGAAAACTGGCCAGCAAATGAGTGTTGTTGGCCCACTTGACCCAGGCAAATCTGAATTTTTTATTGTCAGTTTTGCCCAGATACACCGATTCGCCTGACTCTAAATCGATCAGCTGAATTAAGGTATCTTCTTTGATATTTTTTAGCGCGACCAGACGTTTACCATCTGGAGATAAACGCAGTTGCTCAATACGTTCGCCCTGATAGAAAGTCTCAAGCGGCAAAACACCAGACGACTTAGCTTCAGCAGCGACAGAAGAAAAAGGCAATACACAACAGGCCAGTAGCAAACCGGAGAGAAAGTTTTTCATTAAGAATCCATTCCATAACACAACATTAACGTTATGCAGCAATTTAACTAAATTGGAGGTGGGAGGCAATCAACAAACAGAAATTTGGGTGGCGACCTCACCAGCCGACATCCCGGCACATACGTTATCCGCTTTGGCTGCTTCCTTCCGGACCTGACCAGGTGAACGAATTAGTATTGCGGGAGGACCGATGAGGCCACCATTGCAGGTACCAGTAAAACTGGTGCGCGCATTATGCTGAAAAGCTTTTGGCTGTGCAAGAACTTAAGCGTTTTCCAGATACTTTGCAGTCATTTGCTGAAAAAACGTACGCATTAGCTGTAGATCATCGGCGAAATTTTCGCCAACCGTAAAGCAGGGGCCAAACACCAGTTGCTTGTGTTTGTAATCCAGCCCTATTAAGCAAACTGGTACATTGGCTTGTTTGGCGATATGCCAGAAACCTGAACGCCAGTGTTCTACCTTGCTCCGGCTGCCCTCGGGAGACAAACCCAATAACAAGGTCTCATTCCTGGCAAACTCTGCAACCACTTGACCAACCACCCCATGGGGATGGCGGCGATCCACAGGAATACCACCTAAAGAGTGCAAAAGTCTTTTGACAGGCCAAACAAAAATGCTGTGTTTACCTAAAAAACGGATGTTCAAATCAAGAGCCAAAGCTGCGGCTATACCGACAAAAAAATCCTGATTCGAAGTATGGGGAGCCACAGCTATAACCATCTTTTTATGGGCAGGGATCTGGCCCTCAAGACGCCAGCCCCCCAATAGTTTCAGCAACCGCAAACCCAGTTTCTGGCCTGTGCTGCTGAAACGACGGGGTAATTCAGCCGGAACAACAGGTAAGGCAGACATTAAGGCTGGGCCAACACCAACTGATGAGCTTCTAACACTCTTTTTAAGCGTTTTTGATTGTCAGGCCCCAGGCGGATCATCTGACGTTGCGCCAGAGGCAAAGCTTCAATCTCCGGGTCAGCATAAGTGTAATAGACGTTAGGACGGGCTAATACCATAGGTGGGGCAACCTGCGGAGTCGCCAACAGTACCTTAATAGCTTCCTGTAAACGGACGCGGAACTGTGCATTGGGATAACCCAATTCAGCATAAGCCTGCTGCATCAGTGGGTAATAGTATTCAAACAAACGTTTGACCTCAGTGACTGAAACACTTTCCAG
>CAMLSF010000237.1 GCA_946482615.1 uncultured Chromatiaceae bacterium
GAATCCAGGGCCTGTAGCTTCTGCCTTCGCCTTGCCCGCGACCTTCTTTAATGCGCTTCTGGATTTGCTGGTCGGACAGACCTTTGTAGCTTCCTGCCATAGCGAACACCATCTAAGTCTACATAGACACAATAAAATAGCTGCATTATTTGAAATTAAAGCGTTAGCACCTAACATAAAAACATATATAGCAAAAAAGCCTTACTGAAGCCTTTACAAGAGACTTAATACCCAAACAACCACAAACTATTCTAGCGATTAACAATTATTTCTTCCGAGACAGACTTCCTAGACCTCTTTCACCTAAACCGCGAGCAATACCACCTACATCCACACCATTTGATTGTAAACTCTTACCCGCTCTCAAACGAACTATTTTAATAAATTCAAGTAGATGCATTACATGACTTGCATTTATATTTAGCGTTCCATCAACATCCATTTCCATCAATACAATCGCCCTTCCAGCATCAAGTAACTTATCAAGTTCAATATCTTTATTATTTTTTTCCCTAACGCAAATAACTCCTAGACCTAGATGGTGCGGATCCTCTTCCAAAATGCCTTGAGGTAAACTGCCTACTAATGTTGCCAAATAAGCATTACCTTCTAGTTCAATTTTCTTTTTAATTTCAGGTTTCAATTCATGTGTTCCTAAAAACTTAGCTTCAACCCAATTTAGAGTTTCACTAATTTTAGCTCCAACACCAGGATAAGCAGAGCGTTTAACCTCAATGACTCCATGGACACTTTGACTTGGGACCAAGGCAAAGCCTGATGTATCAAATATCGCCGGATTTGGTGTTGGGCTCCATATGATACAATCCAGTTGTTTTATGTCTTTATCGCTGACTTGCTGCGTATCTATAATAGAACCTGTTGAACATCTATTTGGACAAACCATTTTAGAAACAAGCTCAATCACTGTTGCTTCTGCATAAGCGCCAATGACAGCTGAGTTTTTTGTGAACTTTGTTATATTCACATTTGCAGTTAAAGAACTAACTAAATTTTCGGCATAAAGCTTCCAATAATCCATTAGAGCCTCACAGTCAAAACAAAGAATAACAATAGGGAATAGATTCTGGTTTGGCAATAAAAAAGCTGTTCGAGTGAGCAGCTTTGAGATGAAACTATATTTTCAATAATGAAACTATATTTTTCGGGGTGAAACTTTAATTTCACCCCACACTTACAAATCAATAGCTTGAAAAATTACTCTACAGTCACTGACTTCGCCAGGTTACGCGGCTGGTCTACGTCTGTGCCTTTGATAATGGCGACGTAGTAGCTTAATAACTGCAGCGGGATAGTGTAGATGATTGGTGCAATCAGCGGATGTACGTGTGGCACGCTGATCACTCGCTGCGTGGCGTCTGATTTAAAGTGAGCATCCACGTCGGCGAATACGTACAAGATACCGCCACGGGCGCGCACTTCTTCCACGTTTGACTGTAGTTTTTCCAGCAGTTCGTTGTTTGGCGCGACCACAATAATTGGCATATCGGCGTCAATCAGCGCTAATGGGCCGTGTTTCAGCTCGCCTGCGGCATAAGCTTCAGCGTGAATATAAGAAATTTCTTTGAGCTTCAGCGCGCCTTCCATAGCGATAGGATACTGATCGCCACGGCCTAAGAACAAGGAATGGTGCTTGTCAGCAAATTCTGTCGCCAAAGCTTCGATTTTTGGTGCCAGGGTTAAGGTTTCTTCCAGTTTGGCTGGCAGAGTTTTTAAGGCCTGAACCATATCCTGTTGCTGCTGGGCTGTTAAACCATTGTATTTACCAATGGCCAGCGTCAGCATAGACAAACCTACCAGCTGAGTAGTGAAAGCTTTAGTAGAAGCCACACCAATTTCAGCACCAGCACGGGTCATAAAGGCCAGATCAGATTCACGCACCAGTGAAGAACCTGCGACGTTACAAATAGTTAAGCTACCGATATAGCCTGCTTCTTTGGCTAAACGTAAAGCAGCTAAAGTATCTGCAGTTTCACCAGACTGGGAAATGCTGACCAGCAGGCTGCCAGGCTGGACAAAGGACTTGCGGTAACGGAATTCAGATGCAATTTCGACGTTACAGGAAATACCACCTAAAGACTCCAGCCAGTAACGGGCTACCATACCTGAGTGGTACGAGGTACCGCAGGCAACGATTTGCACGTGACGTACTTTTTTGAACAACTCAGCTGCGCCGTTACCAAAAGTTTCGTCCAGCACAGAATCTGAGCCTAAACGACCTTCTAAGGTGTTGCTGATGGCATGTGGCTGTTCGTAGATTTCTTTTAACATAAAGTGGCGGTACTGACCTTTGTCACCTGCATCGTAGCTGGCGGTCGATTCAGTAATAGTGCGCTCGACTTGTTTGCCGTTTTTGTCATACACAGTCACGCTGGTGCGGGTAATTTCAGCCACGTCACCTTCTTCTAAAAACATAAAACGGCGGGTTACTGGTAACAGAGCTAACTGATCAGAAGCGATAAAGTTTTCGCCAATACCAAAACCTATCACCAATGGGCTGCCTGAGCGGGCGACCACTAAATGGCTTGGGTCGTTTTGGTCCATCAGTACAGTGCCGTATGCGCCGTTAAATTGTTTAACCGCCTTTTGCACAGCCACTAACAAAGAACCAGCGGTTTTCATTTCTTCAGCCACTAAATGCGCAATAACTTCAGTGTCAGTGTCTGAATTAAACACATAACCTTTGGCTTTTAACATTTCACGCAGCGGGCCGTGGTTTTCGATAATGCCGTTGTGCACTACAGAAATATTGCCGGATACGTGTGGGTGAGCGTTACGCTCTGAAGGTTCGCCGTGGGTAGCCCAGCGGGTGTGTGCAATGCCAGTGCCGCCAACTACTGGGGTTAATTTTACCGCGTCAGATAGTTCTTTTACTTTACCTAAACGGCGGATACGCTGTAATTCGCCTGTTGGGCTGATAATGGCCACACCGGCTGAGTCATAACCACGGTATTCCAGACGGCGTAAGCCTTCGACCAGAATATCTACTACGTCACGTTGTGCTACAGCACCTACTATTCCACACATAAAGTCTTACTCCACTGAGCCAAGGGAGGCGCAAATCACTTTTACGCCTTGTTGTTCTATTTGCTGTTTTGCGCTGGCGGGTAACTTGTCGTCTGTTACCAGTATTTTAATGGACGACCAGGGCAATTCTAAGTTGTGGATTTTCCGTCCTATTTTGTCGGACTCCACCATCACCACTACTTCACGCGCCACTTCGGCCATCACCCGGCTTAAGCTGGTCAGCTCATTAAAAGTAGTAGTACCACGCTGCAGATCAATGCCATCGGCACCAATAAACAGCTGATCAAAATCGTATGCACGTAAAACCTGTTCCGCCAGCTGCCCCTGAAAAGCTTCAGACTGCGGGTCCCAACTGCCACCTGTCATCAACAGCGTAGGTTCGTTTTCCAGTTCACGTAAGGCATTGGCGATAGACAAAGAGTTGGTCATCACCACTAAACCTTGTTTATGCGACAGTTCAGGCAATAAAGCTGCAGTGGTGCTGCCACTGTCGAGAATGATGCGGTTGTGATCACGAATCAGCTCTGCAGCAGCTTTGGCCAGAATTTGCTTTCGTTCTGAAACTTTTTCGACTGCGGCTTCCTGGATCAGTTCATGCGGCACTTGCACTGCACCACCATAACGGCGCAATAACAGGCCATTGTCTTCCAGTGCAGCTAAGTCTTTACGAATAGTCACTTCAGAGGTTTCAAAGTGATGGGCCAACTGCTCAACACTGACTTCACCCTGCAGATTCAGCAGGTCAAGAATAGCGCGGCGGCGTTGTTGGGTGTTTCGTTTGTTCATCTGCCAGTCATTTAAGTTTCGTTTCGAAAGATATTTTACAGAAACGAAACTTAAACGCAAGAGTGAAAGTTAAATTGTCTAGAGGGCAACTGAAATTACAACTGTTGTTTGCTCCAATCCAGTTTGGCTTTCAGGGGCCTTAATACCAGCTCAGCCAGCAACATTGCGTAAAACAGCACCAGCAAATTCACCGCTTGCGCTTGGCGGTATATGGCAGGGTCTAAAGCTTCAGCTGAGTTGTAAATAGACAGAAAGCCTATCACTACACCGATCAAAGCCGCGGCGTAACAAAACTGAATTTGACGCTGGTAAAAAAAGGCCAGTTCGCGACTGGCGGCAGAAGCCTGAACTTTTTGGCTAAACAAATAGCGCAGGCCAAGTACAGATTTGCGCAATCCTTCAGTTCCAAAAGCCAATACAGTCAAAGCCAGAGTAAATGCTGGTATATAAACAAGGCTGTTAAAGTCATAAAAAATATGCAAATCATCAGATGACAATACCAAAAACCAACTCACCAGCAGCAGGCAGATCACAGAGGCTGCAGCCATCTGCATCAGACTGGGTTTGTTCCAACTGGCTTGTGGATCTGGCAATTGCAGTTGCAACTCAGCTGGTGTCACATCAAAAGAGCTGGCCAGGGCTAAAGCGGTTTCAGCAGCACAGCTGGATTCAGCTTCAGAGCGCTGAATAGTACGCAAACTTAAACCGCTGACCTGAGCCAACACCTGCTGTGACCAACCTTTGTCCTGCCGTAGTTTTTTGATTTTTTCCGGGCAAATGTCCATTAAGTTTCTCCATAGTCATACTTTGGCTCAGCATGACATTCAATGCTGAT
>CAMLSF010000238.1 GCA_946482615.1 uncultured Chromatiaceae bacterium
GGCGATACTGTATTCGACGTATTTGCCAATAGGAGTGTCGCGGTAATCAATCACTGTGACTATCAGTAAAGCCGAGTTCCAGAGTCGCAGCGGATGAATACCCGAGGGTAAAAAATCTTTGGCTTTTTCTGCATCTATAGGAAAAACAGCCATCAGCGCCGGTGAATTCACCGCCGACACAGGCAATTTAAATGGGATCCCATCCACCAGCGAAAACCTGTTGGTGTAATTTTTTATCCGCTTTGGTAAACCAAACATAAAATACTCCCTCATTCTTATTTGTTTTGGCAGCACAGAACACAGGCCTGTTTTAGCTTTTATTCAGCTCTGCAATAATCAGTGGAAAGGTATCCACTGCCGCATTTTTTCCCATAAAAACATCAAGATGGCCGTATTCAGGCAGCAGATGAAGGCTGTGGTAATCCGGCCTTATGGCATCAAAATAATTAAAACTCTGGATCTGGCTTTGCGGTAAAAAACACAGGTTTTTTTCGCCACTGAAAAAGGCAAAACGGGCATCTGTCCGTGGTTTTTCAGCGGTGTAATCTTTGGGAAGCTCCTGAAAATCCTGAAATGACACTAAATGCCCTTGTTGCACACAACGGGTGATTTGCTGGAAAAACCGCAGCGGTACGGCGCCAAATTCTTCTTTCAGCCATTCATGAGTGTCTTCATTGAGGTTTTCATGCCGCCAAAGCGCAGGAAAGCCGCTGCCATAAGTAAAACTGACTTGTTTACACACCGCGTTATTGCACTCATGGTGGGTTAAATTCACCAGCAGGCTAATCAGCTTGGCAACAAAACCTGGTGCATGTACGCCCCAGTGTGGATTCAGGTATTGAGTCATTTGCCGAACCAGCGGCACCATGTATTGCAGCTTAAATTTGGACCAGTCCGGCACTACAGGGTGCAAAGACACAGCGTTGGTAACAATAGTAGTGACTTCAGGCACTAAACCAGCTATGGCCGACATCATAAAACTGGTCGATCCCTGACAGTGGATAACAGCTTTTAAATTGCTGGCGCCGGTTTCGGCCAGAATAGTTTGCACAGCTTTAGGGTGGTCGTATAAGGCCGCCTGATCCAAAGTCCATAAATTAGGGGCGAAGACGATGCTGGCGCGCCAGTTTTCCAGCCAGACATCATAGCCTTCGCTGAGCAGCGCATCGACCAGACTGGTTGCAACCGGAGCTCTGAAAATATTGGCCCGGACACCGGCACCATGCACCAGAATCACAGGACCTTTGTCGGGAGTTTTATCGCCACGGATATGAATTAAATTCAGCTCAACCCCATCGTCTGTGACAAAAGGAACAATGCGTTCAGAATAAGGCTGAGCTTGGGCTGTGGTCGGCGGCATGAAATGTTCCTTTTGTGCTGAGAATGTCCCTGTTTAAATGTCGTTAAAGAGCTTAGCACAGGTTTCCGATTTGGGTATGTTTGGCAGTTTTTTCTTTTATTAATCAGAACCCTCGCTGTTTTCAGCCGGCTTGGGTGTTGTTGCGCTATTGTTCAGTGGTCCGCCTGTTTTTTCTTTGGCTGCTGCTGCACTGGTACTTTTGCAGTAATTTCGATATATTCCTGAATAAATACAAACTCTTACCTTAAGTCTTTTATGCGTATTCAACTTGATGATCTGACAGGCCCTGAAATAGCTGCCTTGCTGCAGGAGCATTTAAATGACATGAATGCGGTGTCGCCGCCCGAGAGCAAACATGCTTTGGATATGACGGGTTTAAAAGCCAAAGACATCAGTTTCTGGACCTTATGGCAACAGCGGCAATTGGCAGGTTGTGTGGCGCTGAAAGAATTAAATGCACAACAGGGCGAAATTAAATCTATGCGAAGTGCTACCGCCTTCAGAGGGCAGGGCATAGGCAAACACTTACTACAGCATGTGATCAGCGAAGCCAAAAAACGGGGTTATCAGCAGTTGTATCTGGAGACTGGTGCTATGGAGTATTTTGCCCCGGCCCGCGCTTTGTACCGCAGTTTTGGTTTTAGCCTCTGTGGGCCTTTTGCTCAGTACAAAGAAGACCCCAATTCGGTGTTTATGCAACTGCTACTGTAACGAAAGATACTGCGTTCATAGAGCTCGTGTTAAAAATGCCACTTTAGCAGCAGGTTCAGGTTGTATTCGTTGCTACGCAGATTGCTCTGGTTTTTTACACCAAACTTATTCAGCCACAGCACATATTCAAAACCAAGATAGATTTTATCTTCAATAGTCAGAGGTTTACTCAATAACCATTTAAACTGCGAGGTCATATTCAGATTGGCGTGATGATCCCCGGTCGCGCTGGCCCAGTCGATAAAACCATCGTACAAAAATGCCTGCCCGGCCAGTTCAAAGGGGAAACCCCAGGTGATAGTGGTTTGCCAGTTGTCAGGGCGATGCTCGTTGTTGCGCCTGTACAGATTGACCTGAACATATCTGAATAATGGAATGTCCAGATTAAAGCCAAGTCCATACAGCAAGTGCGTGGCCTGACTGGACATTTCAGCTGTAGTGGCAAAGGTCATATCACTGACGAGGCCCCACTTTACATCGGCCAGACCTAGCTTACTGAAGCTCCAGCGAGGCGCCCATTCAGCATAATTACTTAGGTCGCCCTGAGCCGGCCTTATATGATCGAGAAAGAAAAAACTATCGCCCCAACTGGTGGCGGTTGCATGTTCCAGAGTGTAAATATCGCGTTTATTGTTGCCTAAACGGTAATTGTCACCCGTCAGGTAGCTGACGCGAAAATCTTGCCATAACACTGCAGGTTGAGCTGAAGCACTGCAGATCAGACTTAAAAACAGCAGGTTTTTTTGCATAAAAACTTGATGAGCGGGAAGTGGGTGACTTAATACTGGCAGTAAATGCCAGGAGATCAATGATGGTTAGAAACTGTCTTTTAGCAGACTTGGAAGCTGATGCCGTCACCATACCTGAACCTGCACGTGAGCCTGCCTGGCAAGGGCGGGTCTGGGGAGGTGAACTGACCTAAGGTATAAAAAGTCTTTTTTGTTGATGTTGTGCCAAACACCAACCACCTTGGTTTGTATACATAGCCAGCTCATTTTCTTTGTTTTAGCGCACTTCGTATTCCCTGAACTTTGCTGTGATGAATGTTTAGTTAAGGTTTTTATTAAAAAGAGATCACTAATGTGAACAATTGCTATTTGCTATCGTATACAATGCGTACACAACAACTAAAACTTTACTTTCTGTAATTCGGAGATGGATAGCATGAACTTTCGACCAAGCCTGCTTGCTTTAGCTACAGCTCAGTCTTTTTTATTCACACCAGCTTTTGCCGAAACGGCAGACGATAGTGCTGCGGTAGAGAAAATTACTATAGTAGGTCACAAAGAAGACCCGACTAAAGCGACAGGTTCAGCTTATGTTGTCAGCGAGAAAGAGCTGCAAAAGTTCGAATTTACCAATGTGCACAGTATTTTACGTTCTGTGCCTGGCGTGTATGTGCGTGAAGAAGATGGTCAGGGCACCTTTCCCCGGGTAGGGATCCGTGCCTCGTCTTCAGGGCGGAGTGACCGTATTTCTATCATGGAAGACGGTATTCCTGCTGCTATGGCTCCTTATGCCAATACCTCTGCTTATTATTTTCCAAACGTTGGCCGTATGAGCGCGGTTGAAGTATTAAAAGGACCTGAGGTTTTACTCTATGGCCCACAAACTGCGACTGGTGCTGTGAATCTGGTCTCTACTGCCATTCCTGAGCAGGCCAAAGGTTTTCTGAATACAGAGCTGGCCAGCTTTGATGGTAAAAAAATACATGCAAATTATGGGGCTACCCAGGGGCAGTGGGGCTATTTGCTTGAGACTTATCAAAAAGAAAATGACGGTTTTCACCAGCTTGACCGCTCAGACAGGGATACAGGCATGGATCAGTCTGAATATCTGGCCAAGCTGCGCTGGCAAAGTGCTGCAGATGCACGCTTTAAGCAAAGCCTGAACCTGAAGTTTCTGAATGCGGATGAAATCAACAATGTGTCCTATCTGGGGGTGACAGACGCTGATTTTTCCGCCAACCCGGATCGCCGTTACGGTTTAAGCGAACTGGAGCAAATGCGCCGTGGTCGTGAAAGTGTCAGTCTGCAACATCAGATAGAACTGACGGCCGATACCAGCCTGACCACAACTCTGTACCGGAATCAAACCTACCGTAACTACAAAAGATTAAACCAAATCAATGGGGTAGGTATAGCAACCACGGGTGGATTAAATTGGATTGTGAATAATCAGCTGGCCGGAACTACGCCTGACAATGGTGCTGAACTTATCCGGGGAATTTTACAGGGGACAGCCGATACCACTCATGCCAATGGCGTCCGTTATGGTCTGAACTATCAGAATTTTGATTCCAAAGGCGCGCAAATTGAGTTGGACCAGGGTTTTGTGCTGGGCGAGACTGAGCATAATATACGTGCCGGTGTGCGTCGTCATGAAGATGAAACCTATTCGCTGGGCGGTGCAAATGCCATTTATGACCAGCGCAACGGTCAACTGGTGTTTGTTTCCGAAACTGCAGGTACTGTTACGCCGGGTAATGCCAAAGCAACAGCCTGGTGGCTGGCTGATGAAATCAGCTATCAGAACTGGATCTTCTTGCCTGTAGTTCGCACTGAAGACATAGAGAGCAGAGC
>CAMLSF010000239.1 GCA_946482615.1 uncultured Chromatiaceae bacterium
GCAAATTGAGCTGTTAACTGCTGCCAGCGTTTTTGCTGTAGTTGCAGGTTTTGCTTCACTTCCAGCAGTTGCTGTTTTAAGTCAAATTCATTGTACTGTTGCATCAGCTGTTGTTTTTTCTGTTGCAGCAGTGCTTTTTTCACATCGTAATAGGCATGCATTTTTTCCATCAGCAACTCGTATTCATGCTCCAGACGTTGCATCACCAGTTCAGCGTCTGGCAGATGAGACACCTTAGCCTGAGCACGTTTTAACTGCATCTGGGCTTTGGCTTTCTCAATACGATCCGGCGGGCACACTTTTAAGTTCCGGGTTAAGCCTAACCAGGAACAGCTTTTAATCAGCCATTTGGTTGGGTCAAAATGCCACCATTTGATGCCATTACGGTAATCGTATTCAAAAATATGATGGAAGTTGTGGTAACCCTCACCATAAGTTAAAAACGCCAAAATGCCGTTATCCCGGGCGCTGTTTTGATCGGTATAAGGCTGTTTGCCCCAGATATGAGCTAAAGAGTTAATAAAAAACGTAAAATGGTGACTGAGCACTAAACGTAACACCCCCACACTCAGGAGCATCCCTATGTAGCTGTCGGTTAACCAACCCAAAAACAGGGGAATACCAAAGTTGGTCGCCACAGTCAGGGCCAGATAGTTTTTGTGTTGCCACATCACTATTTTATTGTTCTGCAAGTCGCGGGCGTTGCTGTAATCGGCGTAGGTATTACTTTGATACTCACGCAACATCCAGCCAATATGGCTGAACCAAAAGCCGCGCTGAGCCGAGTAAGGGTCTTTATCGTTCTGATCGACAAATTTATGATGAACGCGGTGATCAGAAGACCAGTGCAAAGCGCTGTTTTGCAATGCAAAAGCACCACCTATGGCATAAAACCATTGTAAAGCGGGATGCGCATCATAAGTTTTGTGAGCCCAGAGTCTGTGGTAACCGGCTGTGATCGACATACCGCAATAACCCAGACATAAAATAGTGGCAATAATCTCTGTCCAGGTAAAACCAACGGCTATGGCATACCAGGGCACCAGAATGGCGGCAACAAGAAAGGTGGACGCAAACAGGATAACGTTGGTCCAGATAATAGGGGGTTTATTCATTTTGGGAACTTTAGGCTTACAACTGTAAGCTAATTTAGCCGTGCAAAGTTGCAGGGTCAAGCGTTAAAATGAAGCTGAAGCAAAAAGGAGTGAGCCGTGACCCGCGCCCAACAAAAAGAAAAAACCAGACGCGCTATTATAGACGCAGCTTTTCAACAGCTTAGCGCTGATAAAGGCTATTCAAGTTTGAGTTTACGCGAAGTGGCCCGTGAAGCCGGTATAGCCCCCACCTCCTTTTATCGCCACTTTACCGATATGGATGAACTCGGGCTCACTCTGGTCGATGAAGCAGGTTTGATGCTTCGGCAGTTATTGCGTCAGGCCCGGCATCGGATTGAAGCCAATGGCAGTGTGATCCGTACCTCTATTGAAACCTTTATGGAATTTGTCACAGGCCACAGCAATGTGTTTCGTTTACTGCTGCGTGAACGCTCAGGCACATCGGCGGCTTTTCGTAGTGCGGTCGCCCGGGAGATTTATCATTTTGGTGCTGAGCTGGCGGATTATCTGCGCAAAGAAACAGATTGCCCTGCCGATCGGGCCCAGATGCAGGCCGAAGCTATGGTGATCTTAGTTTTTCATGCCGGGGCCGATGCGCTGGATGCAACAGCAGAGCAGCGCAAACAAATCACCCAGCGCACTATTATGCAATTACGCTGGATGGCTCATGGCGCGGCCAGTTATGGCCGTAAAGCTAAGGAGTGATCCGGCGTAACCAGACACCGGACTCAATATGATGGGTGTAAGGGAACTGATCAAATAAAGCAAAAGCTTTGATTTCGTGGGTTTTACTCAACTGCTGTAAGTTTTGTTCCAAAGTCACAGGGTTACAGGAAATATAAATAATATCGTTAAACTGGCTGACAAAAGCTTCGGTGGCCGGATCTAAACCTGCCCGTGGCGGATCAACCAGAATGGTATCCAGTTGCAGTTCGGATAAATCCAACGTTTTTAACTGTTTACCTGCGGCCATAGCAGCGCTGACATCTTCAGCTGACATCTGCAACACCTGCAAGTTGGTTACCTGGTTCATTTCAATATTCAGCTGAGCTGATTTAATCGAACTGCGGGCTATTTCAGTGGCCACCACCTGACGGAAATAAGGGGTCAGCGCCAGTGAGAAGTTACCGTTACCACAATACAATTCCAGTAAGTCGCCTTGGAGCTGGCTTGCTATATCACAGGCCCACTCCAGCATCTGTTGATTCACTTTGGCATTGGGTTGGGTAAAGCTGTTTTCAATTTGCTGGTAACTTAAGGTTCGGCCTTTGACGGTCAGCTTTTCAATAATATGGTCGCGATGCACCAACACTTTTTGTTTACGTGAACGGCCAATAAAATCCACAGGATACTGCTGTGCTAAATCAGCCTTTAATAAGGCGGCTTGCTCTGCCCAGTCGTCACTCAGCGGCTTCTTATAAATAAGAGAAACCAGCAGCTCGCCACTGAGGCCACTCAAATAATCAATCTGATATAACTTGTTGCGCAGTGCCGGACGCTTTTTCAGCTCTTCCAGCAGTACAGGCATAAAATCTGCTATTTGTTTGCAGGCAACAGGGAAGTAATCAATACGCTGTTTTTGTTTGGTTTCAGAGTCAAACATAATATGGAACAAATCGTCCCCTTCATGCCAGACCCGAAATTCAGCACGTTGACGGTAATGGCTGGGTTCGGAGCGGAATAACTGCAACTCTGGCAATGCATAGGACGCAAACAGCTGCTGGATACCAGCTTGCTTTTCTGCCAGTTGAGTTTCATATAAATCCGGAAATACTTGCCCTAAAGCCATTGCCTGTCACCTGTTGTCGAAAAAGCGGCCTATTCTAAGGGCTTTTGCCCGAATGTCTATGGCAAAAGCAGACTGCAGATAAAAGTAGCAGAGCAACTGCCTTAGCGGACTAATGTCTGGCAAAATAGCGTCAAAGCTTTTAAGACGTTTTTTTCAGAAGATATGGCATGCGCATAGGGTTTATCGACAGTGGAGTGGGTGGTCTTTCTATATTGGAGGCGGTGCGAGCTTTAGTACCTGCAGACTACTTCTATATGATGGATAACAGATACCTGCCTTATGGCACTAAGTCTGAGCTATTTATCCGTCAGCGCTTAAAACAATTAACCGAACATCTGCTGACCCATCGGGTGGATCTGATAGTGATCGCCTGTAACACAGCAACCACTCAGGCGGTAGATTGGTTACGTCAGCAGTTTGATTTACCTTTTGTTGGTGTTGTACCGGCCATTAAACCTGCCGCTTTATATTGTGCTGGTGAAAAAATGGCATTGCTGGCCACTCCGGCCACTGTCAAAGGTGACTATATAAAGAAGCTGATTGCGGATTATGCAGGTAACAGCCCTGTGCAATTTGTAGGCAGTAGTGAACTGGTGATGTTGGCTGAGCAAAAAGTCTGGTCTGACGCCGATGTGAAAACAGAAGTGGCTCAAGTGATCGCGGGCAGCGGTCTGAATGAGTTTGCTCCTAAAGCTATTATTCTGGGCTGCACGCATTTTCCTTTTTTGGCCGAAGAGATCCGTGCTGCTTTTACACAAGCACCAAAGCTGTTTGATACAGCCGATGCTATCGCCAGACGAGTGCAACATTTAGCGGCGGCTTTAACTCCTTTATATAGAGAGAAGAGTCAGGATTGTTTTATTGCGACACAAGAACTGACAGAGCAACAAAAACGCAGAGTAACAGAGATGGGATTTGGCCAGCAGAGTTGCTGGCCGGATCTATATCAGGACTAATTTATTCGTCGTTATCGTCACCGTCCTGACGTTCTTTGGCTTCACGCACTTTTAAAGTACGCTCCTGGAACGCAAAGTCGTTTAACTTCTGGATCATCTTGTTGGCATCTTTGGCTGCCACTTCAACAAAACCAAAACCACGGCGACGACCCGTCTGGCGATCTTTCATCAGCCGTACGTTGACGACTACACCAAACTTCTGGAACAACTCACGTACAGCCTCCTCATTGGCACGATAAGGTAAGTTACCTACATATAAAGTGGCGGTTTCACCGTCGTAGTTTGTTTTGGCTGCTGCAGGCGAACCTGTGTTTGCAATGGATGCACCTTTGACTTCCACCAGAACAGGCACCAATACACCACCCAGCACTACACCTATGGTCACTAATACAGAAGCACTTAAAGCAAGATCAGGAATTAATAACACAACCAGATAAACGATGATGGCTAACGCCAGAGTAAAAGGTAAGGATCGTTGTAAATTAGCTAACATAAAGATTTCCTAAGTAATAAAGATGAAAGAGTCAGAGTAAATACATATAAATACTTAAAGCTCTTTCATATTAGCGACTAGTTCTTAAGCAGCCAACTATTAAATGCAGGCTCACTGATATTGTTTTTGCGGCTATTTTGCTCATATTGCCGCTTTAACAAGCAAACGATCGCCAAAGCCTCAAAAAACTAAGATTTGCTGTTGCACGCCGTCAAAAACTCCCTATAATGCGCGCCATGCCGACGGGGTGGTGCGAAAGCAGCTC
>CAMLSF010000240.1 GCA_946482615.1 uncultured Chromatiaceae bacterium
CCCATGCTAAGTTAACTGCGGTCGGGGATACGCTTTAATACGGCCAGCAATAATTCCCAGTACTGGCCCACTGTTGTGATATTGACCATTTCATCCGGCCCATGCGGGAAACGAATAGTGGGGCCTATCGACACCATATCCATATCCGGATAAGGTTTTTTAAATAAGCCACATTCTAAACCTGCGTGGATCACCATAATCACCGGCTCTTTGTGGTAAATATCCTGATAGGTATCACGCACTATCGCCATCACGGCTGAATCCGGATTAGGTTTCCAGCCAGGGTAAGCACCGCTGAACTTCACTTGTGTGCCAGATAACTGCGCCAGTGAAGTTAACATGCTCTCCACTTGCTGACGGCCGCTGTCGATTAAAGAGCGAATTAAACAAAGCACCTGAATACTGTGCTCTTTAGTGCTGATCACACCCATATTCAACGAAGTTTCGGTCACACCAGCCACTTCATCGCTCATCCGCATTACGCCGTTAGGGCATAAGTTAAGTAAGTGGATCAGGGTGTGTTGTGTCGCGGCTGTTAACACTTGGGCAGGAGTCACCACTTCAGTCAGGCTTAGTTTTAATGCAGGTTCAACAGCAGCCAGTTCAAACTTTAATAAAGCTTCAAACTCAGTCACAGCCTGCTGCAACTGTGTCAGTTTTGCTGAAGGCACAATCAGACTGACAGTGGCTTCACGGGGTATCGCATTACGCAAAGAACCGCCGCTAAAGCCGGCTATAGCCAATTCCAGCGTTGTGGCATGGTCAGCTAAAAAACGCGCTAAAAGTTTATTGGCATTACCACGGCCCAGGTGAATATTCACACCTGAGTGGCCACCTTTTAAGCCGGTTAAGCTTAAATCAAAAGCCATCACAGCAGCAGCTGTAGCCTGCCACTGCACAGGCACAGTAAATTCAGCATCGACGCCACCGGCGCAGCCCATGTAAATTTCGCCTTCCTGCTCAGAGTCGGTATTGATCAGGATTTCAGCCTCCAGCATGCCTGGCTGCACACCAAAGGCACCTGTCATACCGGCTTCTTCATCAACGGTCAGCAGCACTTCTAAAGGACCATGTTCAATCTCATCGCTGCCTAAAATAGCTAAAGCCGACGCCATGCCAATACCGTTGTCAGCCCCAAGCGTAGTGCCGCGGGCTTTGACCCAGTCACCATCGACATAGGCTTCGATCGGATCTTTGGTGAAATCATGAGTTTTGTCGGCGTTTTTCTGCGGCACCATATCCAGATGCGCCTGGATCACCACCACTTTGCGGTTTTCAAAACCCGCAGTGGCCGGTTTTTTAATGATCAGGTTCCCGACCTTATCTTCAACAACAGTCAGACCTTTGTCGCGCGCCCAGTGCTGAATATGTTGGCTTAGGGCTTGCTCATGCTTGGAAGGATGTGGAATAGCACAAATTTGCGCAAACCACTGCCATAACGGCTGTGGATATAAAGATGATAATGCTGACACTACAACTCCTGATTTAAAGGCTCAGCTAAAAAAACGCCGGCATTTTAGCACAAAGAGCAGTTGGCACTGAATGTCAGAAACGACAGGCTGCCTGCTGCCGGTCTGAGCAACAAAAAATCTTAACCAACTTAAGGATAAAAACTATATACATATCAAAATCAGACGGTTAAACCTAACCATCACGACTTGAAGGTAAAACATAATTTCAGGGATCCCGGCGGTGATGACAACAACTGTGCAATTTTCTTTACTGACTTTATTTAGCTTACTAAGTTGTGTCGCTTTCGCCACGTCCGCCGCTCCTGCTGCGACAGATTTAAAGCTTTGGTATAACCAACCCGCTAAGTTATGGGAAGAAGCCTTGCCTTTAGGCAATGGCCGTTTAGGCGCTATGGTCTATGGCAAGCCGTCCGACGAAACCATTCAACTTAATGAAAACAGCTTTTGGGCAGGCGGCCCCCATAACAATATCAATACAGCGGCACTTTCATCACTGCCAGAGATCCGTCGTTTAATAACCACCGGCGACTATGCCGCCGCCGAAGCTCTGGCTGCTAAAACAATTACCAGCCAGGGAGCACAAGGCATGCCTTATCAAAGCGCAGGTCACTTACAGCTGGAGTTTCCGGGTCATACAAGCTATAGCCATTATTACCGGGATTTGGATATAACCAATGCAGTAGCCAGCACCAGCTATCAGGTAGGGGATGTGATCTACAACCGTGAAGTTTTTACCTCACTGGTGGATCAGGTGCTGGTGGTCAGATTAACCGCCAGTAAACCTGGCAAGCTCAGCTTTAAAGCCTACTTGTCCCATCCGGCCAGGGCGGCTTTTTCAATACAAAATGCCAATACAGTAGCGATGCAGCTGCAATCGGCTGATCACGAAGGTATTCAAGGGCAAGTGCAACTGGCCTCGCTACTTCAGGTGCAAAACAGTGGTGGCAGCCTAAGCCAAACCAATCATCAGATCCAGGTGGAAAACGCCGATTCGGTACTACTACTGCTTTCCATGGCGACCAACTTTGTTAATTACAAAGATATCAGCGCTGATGCACTGAAGCGCGCTCAGCAGTATCTGGCCAAAGCACAACAACAGTTTCAGCAACAGCCCTATCAGGCCCGTAAAACAGCCCACAGCAAGGTTTACAAAAACTATTTTGACCGGGTGACTTTAGATCTGGGCAAAAGTGACTTTAGTGCCGAGCCGACGGATCAGCGCATCCGCTTATTTGCACAGCGACACGACCCGGAGCTTGCCAGTCTGTATTTTCAGTTTGGCCGCTATTTACTCATTTCCTCCTCACAACCCGGTGGTCAGCCGGCTAATTTGCAGGGCTTATGGAATCACAGACAAGACCCGCCATGGGATAGCAAATACACCTTAAATATCAATGCACAAATGAATTACTGGCCAGCAGAAGTGACACAACTAACGGAGTTGCATCAACCTTTTATCCAGATGATCAAGGAGCTGTCAGTCACCGGGCAGCAAAGCGCCAAAAGCATGTACGGTGCCCGTGGCTGGATGGCGCATCACAATACAGATATCTGGCGTATCACAGGTGGCGTCGATTACAGCTGGGGGTCATGGCCGACCAGTAACGCCTGGTTAAGCCAGCATTTATGGCAAAAGTATCTGTACAGTGGCGACAACACCTATCTGGCTGAGGTCTACCCTGTGATGAAAGCTGCAGTAGAGTTTTTTGAAGATTTTTTAATTGAATCACCGGATAAGCAGTGGCTGATTGTCTCCCCTTCCATGTCACCGGAAAACGCGCCCAAAGCCACAGGCACTAAAATCGCTGCTGGTGTCACTATGGACAATCAACTGCTTTTTGACCTGTTTAGCAGCACCATAGCGGCCGCCACTATTTTAGGCAAAGACACACAGCATATACCCAGCTGGCAGAATATGCTGTCCCGCCTGCCGCCTATGCAAATAGGTCAGTACCATCAGTTGCAGGAATGGCTGCAGGACTGGGACGACCCACAAGACAAACACCGTCATGTCTCGCATTTGTATGGGCTTTATCCCAGTAACCAGATTTCGCCTTTGCGTTCGCCTGAGTTATTTAATGCGGCCAAAGTGACAATGGAGCAACGAGGCGACCCGTCCACGGGCTGGTCGATGAACTGGAAAATTAATTTATGGGCCCGCCTTCTGGATGGCGACAGGGCTTTGAAGCTGATGCGTGACCAAATCAAACCTGCCCTGACGTCAGATGGCAAAATATCCGAAAGCGGCGGCACTTACCCCAATATGTTTGATGCCCACCCACCCTTTCAGATTGACGGTAATTTTGGCTTTACCTCAGGTATGGCGGAAATGCTGGCGCAAAGTCATGATGGCGCTGTACATCTGCTACCGGCTTTACCACAAGAATGGCCCAATGGCGCAGTCACGGGCCTGATGATGCGTGGTGGTTTTGTGCTGGATATGAGCTGGCAAAACGGCCAAGTCTGTAAGCTAAAAATCCACTCGCGCTTAGGCGGTAATTTGCGCCTGCGCAGCTATTCACCTTTGCCTGCAGTCAGCCACTTTAAGGTGTACAAAGCCAAGGACAGCTCAGCAAACCCCAACCCTTTTTACCAGCAGGCTCAGATTAAAACACCGCTGAAACACACCACGAAAAACCTGCCACAACTGTCTTTGGCCAATAGCTATTTGATTGATGTGCCAACACAAGCCGGGCGGGATTATCTGTGGAGTTGTAAATAGGATTCTGTTTATTCAGATCCCCCCTGGCCTCACGCTCTTTCGCCGGGATGGCTTAATACACCCGACGAATACGAAAGTAAGGCAGCATGAAATTATGTTTTCTAAGCGTCTACTTTTTAGGGGGAGGTTTCTCGCCGCAGCCGAAGGCTGCAAATGACACGGCTTGTTATGTTTTATGATGTAGTTCACAAACGATTACCCTTTGCTAAAGATTTTAGTAAGCGCCACTTTGGTACAAGGAAAAATGGCTGTAAAAAAACGAATGTAAACAACCAGACCTTAAACGAGACCCAAAGATCGTACTGAAACAAATGGATTACGCCTAAAAACAGACATAAAACAAAAGGGGTCATTTCAATCCAAATCAAAGCTTGGAAAAACTGTTTGCTAAACAATGGCCCCTCTCAAACATAAC